>CAYOTQ010000084.1:0-305 GCA_964406915.1 uncultured bacterium | reverse complement strand
TCTCTGTAGGACCGGCATGGCTGGAGTCTAGACCGCGATTGAGATAGTCCCCCGGCATAAAGTAGTCGCTAAGCTTATCGTAGCTGGCATGCATCTTCACTTTATCTTGCATGAGTAAGTTTGTATATTTTCCCTGAAAGCGATATCGGCTCTTCCTGTCTGAGTCAGGCGTTGTAAGATCATGAGCGTAGTAGTTGAAAAGCTTTAACTCTTCTTTGTGATTTGGATTTTTATACTCGCATGCCAATCCGGCGCCGATTTTTCCCTTCACGCTAATATCAAGCAAGACGCGATTTCGCCAGTGA
>CAYOTQ010000083.1:0-6514 GCA_964406915.1 uncultured bacterium | reverse complement strand
TATGCTATTCTCCGAGAAGATCCTACAGACATCGACTCACTACTTTGGCTTGGGATATACCACTATGAAGCAAAAAAAGACCAAGAGACCGCAAAAGCATTCCTTAGAAAAGCAGCTACCTCCGCACTGTGCAACCCGTATAAACTGGGCACGTTTTTGGCTGCAAAGCTCGCCGAACTGCAGATACTGCCTGAATTGCAAAAACAATTAGCGGCAAAATATCCTAACTTGCCTGCTAACACATAATGAAAAAAGCTGATATCAGAGTAAGTAGACTCGTGATATCAGCTTCGAATGAAAAAAGAATTACTGAATGATGGTGCCTTCAGCTGGTGGGAATTGCTGCTGCTTCTTCATTCTCTTTTCCTGTTTTTTTGCCCGGCGCTCTTTAATAGAGAGCAATGGCTTTTTTCTCTCATCTCTATGATGCCTATTTTCTTTACTCATACTATCCTCCTTTTATTTATACATGGGGTAATTATGTTTTTTATTTATCTAATTTATTAACTATCATTTTAAACAATTATTTATCAAATAAAAATCGAGTCGGTAGGTTAAAATTTTTTCTTGATGAAAAGAAACCAAAACGATAGAAAGAGGAAAAAGTAAACGATTGAGAGGAGAATATGAACGCAGCAAAAAAGTGGCTGATTGCCATTGTAGTACTTTGTATTGGTTATTCAGGACTCTGGTATTTTCAGGCGTATCGTCTGCAAAAGCAGATCAAAAAAGAAATTGACAAACAAGTGACTCCAGATGGCATCTCTTATCACTATGATGCTCTGAGTCTCAGTGGTTTTCCCTGGAACATTCAACTCACCTTCAGCAACCCAGTTCTCAAATCTGATCAGTATGAAATTCACCATATAGGTAGCAGCATCAATAGTTTTTCCCTCTTTGGAACTCTCAAAACAGTGCAGATCGAAGGAAAGACAGAGATCAGCTCTCCACAAAGTGCTTATACATGCACTATTGAAGGCAAGGCTATGGCTACACTCTCATCTCAAACTGTGCACCCACTGGCCTTCTTCAACGAACTTCTGTCAAAAAAGGTCCACGATCATAAGGGAAGCTACACTCTGACACTGTCTCCTTTGCGCGTTGCCTTTCTCACGAATGGACAAGAAGAGATGGTTCTTCAGACATCGTACGCTACATTTGACTTCGAAAAGGTTCTTGATGCTGCAAGACAAATGATTCACTTTAAAAGCGCCATTCGCAACATTGGCTACCAAGTAGCTGCAGCAGATAAAGAAAATGGTCCTGTTTCTCCAGAGACTCTCTGCCAGCTGATCTTTTCAAAACTCGGTGAAAAAGTAGGAAAAGGCAATTTTTCAATTGATTTTGAAGCTTCACTGCCAGATGCAAAGAGGCTGGAAGAAATCTCCAGACTACCTTTTCGTCTCATCTCTCAGCCGGTGCCTGAAATTCGATTTACCTTGAACCAGCTCGATTTTTCAAATAATTTTATGTCAAATCATACAAATGCCCAGCTGCAGATCAACGAAGAAGAAAGCCGAACGATCATCATCGATAGTCTCTGGCATTCACAAACCAATGTGACTGCTCTTTGTTATGATACAGCTCAGGAGATTCTCGATGCTCTTGGAAAAAAAGCAAACTACCTGATACCTGTGAATCAAAAAATTACTGACATGAAAAAAATGTTGACCCAGCATCTTGCAGATATCAAAGCCGTCATTCCGAAACTGCATGAGTTTGGCACGATAGACTTTGCAAAAGAGCAGACCATTCAATTTAACAAAGAGACCATGAATGGCAAGATCTCTCTTTCACAATTTGCCTTGCTCACCTCACTGTACGGCATCCGCCTCCATGGAGCATTGGAGTATCGGCAAGAGTTTTCTGGAAAGCTGACCTGCGAGCTTGTTCGCTATGCACCGATGATTCACGATGCTGTCGGGTACGTAAACCGCCTTGTGACTCTCCTCAACCACTTTTTACCAGAAAAAGAGCAGCCCTATCGTCTCATATCTCCTGAAATTACTGACCATATCCTTGGCTATATACGCACGATTTGCGACGCCCCTGCCAGCGCCTCAGATGATGTCACCGTAACAATAGACTATCAAGGAAGCACATCGAAAATTGGAACGCTGAGCATGGCCCAATTTCAGGAAGCGACAAACAAGTTGATTACTGAAATTCAAAATAGCATGCATCCAGTAATAACACCTCAACCAGCACAAAAAAAATGAGAAAAGAAAGAGACTCTCTCGGTACTGTTTCAGTTGCTGACAATGCCTATTGGGGCGCGCAAACTCAGCGCGCCCTCAACAATTTCAAGATTGGCTGTGAAAAAATGCCCCAAGAGCTCATTGCAGCTCTTGTCTTGATAAAAAAAGCATGCGCATCTGTCAACGCTGAACTTCAGCTCCTTGAACTCCCAAAAGCAAAAGCAATCTGCCGAGCGTGCGACAAAATCCTCCAAGGCGGTCTCGAGTCCCAGTTCCCCCTTACCCTCTGGCAGACAGGCTCCGGCACGCAAACGAATATGAATGTCAATGAAGTCATTGCCCATATGGCCCATGTCCATCCAAATGATGATGTCAATATGTCGCAATCTTCAAACGATGTATTTCCAAGTGCGATTCATATCGCCGCCTGTATGGAAATTGAAAAAAGACTTTTTCCAGCACTCAAACAGCTTCAGACAACCCTCAAAAACAAAGAGAAGGTATTTCGACATGAGATCAAGATAGGGCGGACACATCTCATGGACGCAGCTCCTGTAACATTGGGACAGGAATTTTCCGGGTATGTTTCAGAGCTTTCACAGTGCGCTCTTTGCATCAAACAGAGTCTAAAGGAACTCCATGGTCTCGCACTCGGCGCCACAGCTGTTGGCACAGGTTTGAACGCTCCCAAGGGATTTGCAAAATTGGTGACTAAAAACCTGTCAACGCTTACAAAAAGCCGCTTTGTTCCAGCAAAAAATTTTTTCGCAGCCCTCTCTACAAGCGGGCCTATTGTCAGCACCTCTAGCGCTCTCAAACGACTAGCCTGCTGCCTATATAAAATTGCCAACGACATCCGTTGGATGGGATCAGGACCGCGTTGCGGCCTTTCAGAGCTCTTACTACCGGAAAATGAACCTGGATCGTCCATAATGCCAGGAAAAGTCAATCCAACACAGTGCGAGGCTATGCTCATGGTCTGCATGCAGGCAATTGGCGCCGATTCCATCATTACCTTTGCCGCCAGCCAGGGAAACTTCGAGCTCAATGTCGCACGTCCCGTGATTGCCTACAATTTCTTACAAACGATAGCCCTGCTGGCAGATGTCATGCAGAGCTTTGATACCAACTGCGCACGAGGACTCAAAGCCAATAGAGCCAATCTCCAAAGGCATGTGGAGCGTTCCCTCATGCATGCAACCGCTCTCAATCCACACATCGGCTATGATGCTGCTGCCAAGATTGTCAGAAAAGCTCATCATGAACACAAAACGCTCAAAGAAGCCTCACTTGAGCTCGGCCTGCTCTCAGAAAAAGAATTTAATAGAATCGTCAATCCGCAAGAGATGGTATAAAGAGATGTTATGAGGAAGATGAAGGTCTGGTAATACCGAAATTACTCAGATATTTTATCTCAAAATAAGCGCGCCGTTTTTCGATAGCCTCATTTGGCTCTGGCGGCAAAATCCCCATCTCTGGCTTAGTGCCATACAGATGCACAGCTGTAGATCTCTGTTGCAACTGCCACTGGATGAGCGGAAGCGCATGGCTGATCATGCTTGTACTTTCTTTAAAAATATCCAGAGGATTTTTCACCAGCTTGGAAAAGACCTGAAAGCGCTCGACGCTTTCTGCTTCATCGTCTGGAAGCGGAGAGCCAGAGCCTCCTCCCATGCCGAGGATAACAAGATTACAAAAAACAGTCAGCAGCCTGGAAGGAACATAGGTAACCACAAGAGTCCCGAAGCCGATAATTTTTTTAAATATATCCGTTGGTTTTTTTATCTTCTCATCACTTTGCGCATAATCTGTAAGATCTTCCACAGTTCTGTGAGCCTTGGCAACGACAGGCCCTATCACAGGGATTTGCTCAGTTGACGGGAATATACCTCGTACAAACTCTCTGGCCTTGACATAGTTGTTAATTTTTACCCCTGCCGGGGCAAGAGTATCTACTGCAAGCTGCACACAGTTTTGTTTGACAAGGTTGAAACGAATAGTATCTTCTCGATATTTCTGAAGGGTTTGCAACATCTCCCCACAAGCAGCTGAGGTTACAGGAATACTGGTAACGATGCGGCCTTCATGTTTACGAAATTCTTCATAATCAAGCACTGTCGGCATCCCATTGATGGAGGCAAGCATATTCCCTTCTGTGTATACGTCCTCCTCGACAGTCGAGCCAAACCCTGTTGAATAGACAAGACCATCTTTGGTGATGATACGAATGGCAGCATGGACAGGAAACGAAGCATCAAGCCTGGAAAGAAGAGGAAAGTCGCTGGCAGCCCCAAGTGTCTTTCTTGGATTAGTAAAAATCTGCACTACCGCTTCATGATTTACTCCTGCAGGCTTTTGTCCCTCTGGATAGAAGGTCTCTGCATGAGCAAGAAGTTTTTGTACCTCTTCCTTGGAAAGTGTTTCAATAGGCACTAGTTCCTTATGCAGCCAACGATCCACAGGGACAAGGCCATCTGGAGAAAAATAGTTCCATCTCTCATCAGGGTTCTCTTTGCTCATCAGCTCTTGCCAGTCTTTATTAAAGGTCAGCTTCTTGGCGATCTCCGCTACAGGGACATAAACCCCTTGCTGTTTGACGCACAGCTGCTGCTTGTCATTCACTCGAATTTCATGCTTTGATGGACCATCAGCAGACGAATTTTGGAAGCCAACAATTGAATAGACGAGCCTATTTTTGATAAGAAATCTGGCGCCATCATAGTCATTTTTTAACAACTCTGCATCCAACCCAAGCTCTGTCCAGCGATTTGTCAGCTGCACACGCTCAAGCACTGTCTGCAAGCGTTTTGCTTCTTCAAGATCGGTAGAGAGTTTTCCCTGAAACGAAATCAATTTACGTTGAAGATCATTACTCGAGACGAGCGCCTTGAAAAAATCTTCTCCGATTTGCTTTTGAGCAGGCTGAAGACTTTTATGTCCTAATAGATCTTCAGCGATAAGCATTGTTTGATACGTCTCTTCATCAATGCCGCAGCTTTTGGCCAGTTTTTTACACAAAAAGTCAAGGTTGGCTTTGCCCGCCTCTGTTTGACGCATAGTGCCAGCAAATCTGCTCACAATCTTTTCAAGACGATATTCACGTATGCCCAAAAGATTTGTTACCCATCTATTAACATCTGCTAAATACCCCTGTTTGGTATCAAGAAAGAACTGGCCTTGCTTATCGCAATAGAGATGTGCAGCTCCTTGATCGCTTAATTGCTGCTTGGTAACATCAAACATGAGGATTCTCCTAAACGTCGTAACATCGGCAGTACATAGTGGACATTTTATCAGAATAGGTGGCCAGCAGATCTGCAAGACACTCTATAAATTCCTTCTTTGCTTTCTCGCTATTTACAGCATCTTGCTTCACACGGAACTGAAAAACGCCATAATTGGGATCCATAATCCGATACACGCTCTCTGACGGATCCTCCGGGTCATCCTGGCAACAGATACAGATACCATGCCCACAAGAACTACCTTCTTCTTGCCATACAAAACCAAGTAAACCCACGTGGTTGTATCTAAGAAAATTTGGGTCTGCAAGCAGTGTTTTCACATAGGCTTTGAATCCTTCTTTGCCAATGATCTCTTTTTGTATCTGAACATGCTCCGCGCGAGTCACACCCATCAGCTGTTCCACCTTCTCTCGTTCCTTAGAAATCACGCCCAAGCGACTTATTCCCATTCCCATCGCCTGGTTAAAGCGATCCCGTGCTTCAATTGTCCCTATTCCCAGAGACTCCAAAACTTCTGTTGTATCTTGCAGAGGAGATTTTTTGAGCTCTCCAATAGCCCATCGAAGAGAAAGAGCCCAACAGACACCATCACCAAGATCTTCCCCAGGATCGTTAAAGCCTTGCATCATTTCCGCTTTGAGAAAAGATCCCCATGTATTGTAAAAGTTAGCCTCAACCGTATTTGCGTCAGATTTGCTTGTTTTCTTCAACTTTGCCAACAGTGCATCTTCATGCTTTGGGTCGACAGTAGCGGCTCTTCCGCTACTTGCCCTTAGGAGCTCTTTGAACTCCTGCACGCAAGTCTTTGTAATGTGTGCATGCATCATTTTTGTATACCGTTTTTGAGCAAGAGGAGGAAGGTGTACTTGTGTCACTATTTCTTCTGTCCTTTTGTCTGCCCACTTCTGCACCTTCTCCCATGTCTTCTCTAAGGCCGCCAACAATGATACCTGCTCTGCAGAAAGTCCATACACATTGAAGAGAGCCTCTTGTTTGCATTTCTTGATTGTTGCTTTCAACTCATCAGGCGAGCAGATAAGACTTTCTTTTTTCAGCAGCTGTTTAAGGGCT
>CAYOTQ010000082.1:0-6535 GCA_964406915.1 uncultured bacterium | reverse complement strand
GCGTCTAGGGCTGCATGAACACAAGCCGCGGTATGCGCGACGCACCCATGTAAATAAGTATGAGTGAAAATAACAACTCCTTGCTGCTTTAGACAAGGAGTGAAATCCCATCTTCGACCAGCCATAAGAAGATGATCGATCTCTTGAGCAGTAAGCTTTTCTCGTTCTCTTTGATAGACAGCAAAGCAATGAGACTTCATACGTTTGAGCATAGAAGAAAACAATTGTGTTTGCAAGAAAATCTCAACTCTTTTAGAACTCATTTTTCTTTATTATAGAGGTGCAGCCATGTCCATACCCACGATCAGACGTCTTGATGATAACCGCTGGGGATACTTTCCCCAAAACAGCACAGAAGGATCTCTTCGTCAAATTCAGATCATTACACCCACTTTCAAAGAAGTGGCTTTGAACTGGCTTTTCGCCCAAATTGTAAGCAACGCTCTGCAAGAATCAAATATTCACACGTCTGATCAGCTTGCGGACGGTCTTTACATTTCTATCGCCGACAGCAATCCTAGCCCTCTTCTTGGCGATTGGAAAATCTCATTAGTCACTGACAACAGCTGCTGGGCCTCTTTTTGGCAATCGATCCCCATGACACGAATGATAAATGACAAAGAGGTCGCCTCGGTGCAGGCGACAAGATGCAACGCCGTTTTTGGCAAAGCGGTCTATAGCACAAAATTGTCAAATGTAGCCACTACCCCTCAAATATCTCCTGGATTAGGACTATTTGAAGATGCCTTCACGCAACTTGCCGCCCTCTGTCTACAAACAGTCGAGCCTTTTTTTGTCTCTGCAAGAGAAGTACGCGGTTCTATGCGTTTTGCGCCCCTTTCAGATGAGCAAATTACAATCTCAGAAATTCCAGACCGCCCCTTTACTGATGTAGAGATCCTTGAAAACAGAGCTGTCGTCGCCCGCTACAAACAGCTGATGATTCAACAACATGGCCTGGATAAAGTACAGTATGTGGAAGCTAACTACGGCTTTTGTTTTAATGACATGATTGATAACGGTGCCCCACTCATGCCAGATCATGTCTTTAAAACCAATATCGGCATGAACAAGATTGAACTAGGTGATGTTCAAAGAGTATATAACACCTTAGCTGCTGTGCATAGTCACACTAAATATGACCTACCTGTAGATCTTACAAGCCTGTTTTGCCAAAAGGAACTGCGCAAGCTCTGCCACAAAATTCACGCAAGCAGCGCGCTGCCGACAATGAGCCAACTAAGCTCCTTCTTAGATCGGCTCTTTGAAGATCCAGTCCTTTCTGTCAAGGAGCTGCCTGCCGACATTTTCAACAGTCTTGTAGATATTGTTATGCTGACGCCTGAAGAGCGAGAGCGCTCGTTTACAGGAAGAAAAATTTATCTCTATGCTATTTCAGGCTCGATCACCTTGGGAGATACGAACATTCCAAATCCTTGCAGCGAACTTTTTGATGTTCTGCAGATTTTTGATCAGCTTGAAACAACAGACAATTGGGAAAACTACTACGAACTGCATTCCCATATCACGCCGAAAAAGAGCCTCTATTTCAAAGACTCTTCCGCAGTAGATTCCACATGGCATGTAGGACTACTCCTGCCTGGCCCTCGAAATAGTAGCGGCGAGTCGAGGTGGTACTATAATGAAGCGTTTATTGATGATAATGGCGGCGGTGTCACCTATCTTCTACAACCTGCTTGCAATAACTATCAAATCAATGGTAATGGCTTGCCCTTTATCAATCTCGACCGACCTACAGCTACCTGCCGCGACTGTGTTAACTGGTTAGAATCTGTCGCTGCAGATCTCAACCCTTACGGCAGTCCAAGCTCTCTCTATCCTGACAATTCCTTCCACTACCATAGACAATACATCAATGACCGCACGCTTCCACTCTGGGTCGGTTATATGCTCCTTGCAGAAAAAACAAACGCTACTCAGTACTACCACAAGGCGTTAGAGGAGTACCATCTCTGCCTGCAAGCACCGGGGCCTACCCCTCCACATAAACTAGCGCAGGTCGTGGGACTCAAAACATTGCAAGATCATAATGCCACTCGCGATTTTCTTCTGTCAGAAGCAGAGCTGCATAAAGAACTGCCTCAATACAAAATTGGCCAGTCTGTCTACTGGATTGGACAGAGCCTTGGAGGTGCTATGGCACAGTTTCACACCTACTATTATGGCCCACGACGTCATCGCATTCCGGTGCCTGGATATACCTATTATTGCTACGCGAGCAGAGGCCCCGCGATTGATACGTACCAGGATCGCTGTTTTATGGAATTCGGCCGTGCCCATAGTGATGTGATTGCCGGTCTAGGACCCAAGTGGGTGGTACGCCAGGACCTTGAATATGGCGACATCTTCCCTCAATTTGGCAGCAGTCACCTTGGCACAACAGGATATGACGAAGCCGTAGACAGCACATGGCTCGACGCTGATTTCACGGTCTTCAAACCGCTGGATACTGCCCATGCTCTTGCAATTACAACGATGCCGACACACGGAAGACGTACTGGAATGGCGCAAGAGGGCCTTGATTTTACAAAAAAGCGCATTACTGTTCAGACGCTGTCGGATTTTGATCACTCCTGGTGGATGAGCGGTGATTTGCAGGAGACCTTTGGCTATGTCTATATGCGTTCTGCAAAAATTGCTGAGTTTGTTCGTTCCATCTTTTCAATTTTGTCACATCCATTTATGAAGCTGGCATTATGGATCCATGAGTATCTCTGGCCTGCGATTGGCAACCGAGACAGCAATGGCGTCTGGTTCATCAAGTACGAGCAGCCAGAAGCAGTTTCGATATAGCTTCAATAAGCTGTTCGATATCCTGCTGGCTGTGGGCGGCTGACAAGCTTACCCGAAAACATTCTTTGTCCCTAGGCACAGCAGGATATTCAATAGCATTAAGAAAAATGCCAGCATCATGAAAGCGCGCAGCCACCTGTCTTATATCTTTATGACTAGCAACAGGCAAACAAATTATTGGTGTTTGCACAGTATTGTCTATTCCTATTTGATTGAGCCTATCGGAAGTATAGGCAATCAATTGGCGCAAGCGCTGGTGTATTTCTGGCTGCTGTTCAAGAAGGTCGATCCCAGCAAGTGCTGTAGCAGCAGTTGGCGGTGCAATACTTCCAGAAAACATATAAGAGCGAGCAAAGAAGCGTAAAAAATCAATAACTTCTTTTTTTCCGCTTGCAAATCCTCCTGTAGAACCGAATGTTTTACTCAGTGTCCCCATATGAATGGCAATATCGTCTTCAACACCAAAATGAGAGGCGGTTCCTCTCCCCTGTATGCCCATCACTCCTGTGCCGTGGGCATCATCAAGGATAATATGGGCCTTATACGGCTTTGCTATCTGAACAATCTGATCCAAAGGTGCTACATCACCACTCATTGAATAGACGCCTTCGACAGCAATAAACAGATTCTTAGCTTTTGGCGCCCACTCTTTTACAAGTTTTTCAAGCTCATAGAGATTATTGTGCGCAAACACTCGGTAAGGAACACGCCTGAGACTCAATCCATCAAAGCAGGAGGCGTGGTGCTGAGCATCGACGAGCACCATATCTTTTGCCGTTGCAATAGAGGAAAATATGCCAAGATTTGCTGCATAGCCGCTAGGAAAAAGAAGTGTGGCTTGCTGATTTTTAAATTGGCTTAGCCGATCTTCAAGCTCTTTAATAAGTGTATTGTAGCCGTTTAACAAAGGAGGTCCTCCAATACCCGTTCCATATTGATCGATTGCCTGCTTTACTTTTTCTTTCACATAAGGATGGTTGGCAAATCCAAGATAGTTATTTGATCCAAACATCACCATTTTTTTTGGAGTTTTTTCATGGGCGGCATGAGCAACTACACTGCCATCCATCGGCGTGGAAACTTCTCTCATGTATAATGACCTTCCAGCTATCTGGTGGGAGTGAAAAAAGGCAGACCAGTGCGAGAGGCGCTCTTCAAAAGCTTGACTACGCTGCTCTTGCATAAAGTCTTTAAGGTCAAAGTTTTCAAAATGATGTTCTTGTGTATTATTTTTTTTCATATATCATTTCCAAATTTTTAATATATTCAACTACTGTTTTTGACCTGCTCCAGCACTCTTGAAAAGTTCCCGGAACAAATTGACGCTCGTTAAAGCAAATACCAGGGCTCTCTACCACCTTTCCAACTTCAATTAAGGAAATGGCGCTTGCTGCCTCCGGCCATCTCTCTTGAGGAATTGTGCAGAGCAGCTCAAACTCTCCATGAATTCCGGCAAGCAGCATCCAAGGAGGGACAGCTGTCTGCTTGACAGTGATATCAGCCAAAGACGCGGTGAGCGTAAAACCCACCTTATTGAGACGGCCTAGGTCCTCCATGGCGTGAAATACACCGTCGCTTGTATCTATGCAACAAGAGGCATACTGCTTGAGCATCTTTCCCTCGTACAAACGGGCTTTTGGCAAATAGGAGGAAGACGGTTTGCCAACGCACAGTTTTTCATAGGCAAAAAGATTGCCAATCCCGGCTTTGCCTGTCAGCGCTATAATGTCGCCAGGCTTTGCTCCGATACGCGTCATCGCCCTGTCATGCACTATGCCAATTGCTGTAGCTGTCAGCGAGAGATGAGGACTCATATTCACATCGCCCCCTAAAAGAGAAATTTTTGCTATTTCAGTGGCATCTCTGATCCCTGATTGCAGAGCTTGGAGCTCTTCTTCCTGCAATTCTGGAAGACTCTGGCTCATCACAATCCCTAAAGGATCAGCTCCTACTGCCGCAAGATCGCTTGCGCTTGCCATCACGGCCATCCAGCCAATCAAGTAATGATCGGTATAAAGGCCAGATAGTACCTCTTCGACAATGCTATCAGTGGTAATCGCAATTGTAGGGCCATGTTCAGGTAACTGCACAAGCTCTGCATCACTTTCATGACATTGATTGAGCTGCAATGGACTCCTGGAAAAGCCTTTTGTTATTTTTGCAATAAGCTGATGTTCACTACACATAAATATATCCTTTTAACAGCAGTTAAGGAGGTTTTTTTTGACCGTTATAGACGCATTTTTTGCCAGACACACTTCTCCATCAAACTCGATACGAAAAAGCTGCTCAGAAATGGCTCTAATGGTTGTCAGATACTCAAGAGGATCCGAGAGATTTTTTCTGGCAAGCAGGATAAACTTGTGTATGAATGACCAAATGGAGCAGTTATGGATCAGGTGCGCAGCTGCAGTCCCACTGTTGGCAACAAAAGGACAAGGATAACAAAGACCTGAGGCTACGTGGGGAGATTTGAGAATATTGAGATTATACAGGCGTGTTTCAAAAGAAGCATCTTCACATGTAATTGTACATTTTTCCGGAGCGTAGCGCAGCAATGTTTTACCTATTGCAAGAGCAATTGCCAGAGTTGTTGAATACCTCTTTACTTTTGAAATAATCCCTCTTTTCTGATTAAAGATCGCGTTTGCATGAGCGGTAAAGCCGATGCCGATATTCAAGAGAGCATAGTGAGTGCCACTCTCCGTTTCTATCGCCAACACATCTCGCCTCTCAGCCCGTCTTGGATCTATTCTGCAGGCAAAGCCCGCAATATGCTGCCCAGCAGGCAGCCCCTTATGATAGTCATTGCTAGAACCAATTCCAATGGCGCCCAGTTGAATTTCTTGCAGTTCACGTTCGCTGAACGTGTGAATCAGGTACGTGGCAAGTATATTGACAGTACCGTCTCCGCCAGCAGCTACAAAGTGTCTGGCGCCTTGTTGATACAGCATTTTGATATCAGAAAGACTCTCAGTAACAGTGCAGGTGAATGGCAACTGCTGCTGGACTTGTCGCCAGCGAGCTTCCGCTCTTCCTCCCGCTGCGCTTTTGTTAAGAAAAATAATCATACTACACCTGCTTATGTGAGGGACGTGAGGCAAGAACAATGGCAAAGAGAGGATTGATGAGGAGAACACCCATCGACCAGCTTGGTTGCAGAGAGATGCATATCGCGCTTAAAACAAAAAGATAGCTATGGAGGCCTAACATAATGGGCAAATAGGCTTCATCATCGCTCTGATTTTTTGCTAAGAGGACTTGTGAAATGGCTCCCACAAATATGCCAAAGATAAAGAGAGTATGTGACAGCATACCGGTGATCACAAAAGCAGCTGGCATGATAGTCAAAAGATAGAAGAGAGAGCTCACTACAGCAGCACACCTCCTTCCCTTCACTACTACAATTGTATTGTATCCCGTCGCACGATCGGCTTCGACATCTTTAAAGTAGCCGCTTACTACAAAGTTGGCATATCCAAAGAAAATGGCTGTCATCGTCATGAGAGAAGTCATTGAATGCATAGAGGCTGCTGTCGATATCCCTCCCATATATCCAAGTAGACAGACAATCCATGCATTGTAAAAGGGACCTCCCCACCAGCGCTTTTTAAAGTAGGTATAGGTACTTAACCCCACAATTGCCAGAAGAGAAAAAATGATATTCATCCAGTGATAATAGATAAAAATAGCACCGCATAGTCCAAGGCCAATGAGGCTC
>CAYOTQ010000081.1:0-6546 GCA_964406915.1 uncultured bacterium | reverse complement strand
TCCTCGGTCTATAAGTTCTTTCTTTACAAATAGAATTGGATCGTGCGTCATACGTTCTTTGAGATGTTCTTTAGTTCTATACAACCCAGGATCGGAGATAGAATGGCCGCGAAAACGTTCTGTGATACATTCAATCAGTACAGGACGACCAGAAGAGAGGATTTCTTGATAGGCAACTAAAAAGCCTCCATAGCAGTTGAAAAGATCCAGTCCATCGAGTCTGAAATAGCTCATTCCATATGCCTTGGCCGCGTATTCAGCAAAATGCAGATGGTTGGCAACACCACGTGACAGATGAGTGCCCATGCTCCATTGGTTATTTTCAACAACGTACATGCAGGGTAAATTCCAGAGCGCTGCCATGTTTAACGACTCATGAAAGGCCCCTTGAGGCATGGCCCCATCACCCAAAAAGCAGAGAGCAATTTCATCCTTTTTCTCAAGATATCGGCAGCTAAAAGCAGCGCCGGTGGCAATGGGAATCTGGCCCCCAACAATGCCAAAACCTCCAAGCATCCGATCGTGATATAGGTGCATAGAGCCGCCCCGGCCCTTGGCATTGCCGGTGACTTTGCCGAAAAGCTCAGCCATGATTTCTTTCGGTGATACTCCCAGCAACAGTGCCAGGGCATGGCAACGATAAGTCGTGACAAACCAATTTTTATGACCTACTGCTTGCAAAGCTGCTGTCTGGATCGCTTCTTGTCCTACATATGAATGGAAAAAACCACCAATTTTGCCTTGCTGGTAGGCGGCTTCTGCCCGCGTCTCAAAATTGCGAATCAACAGCATTTCGGAAAGCAGTCTTATAAGTGTCTCTTTCCCAAGAGCATCAATGATCGTTTGGTGATTGACTTTGTAGAATTCAACAGGCTGGTCTGTCATAATTTTTCTTTTGGTTAAGGAATAAAATATGATGAAGCACGCAAGAAAAAAAATCAACGCAAAGGTTTGGTTGCGAGCAAGGGAGAATGTTTACGAATACATTCAGTGTGATGAAGATCCGAAAGAGTTCATATGACTACAAGCAGCTGGCGTGAAAAGAGAGTCAGTGCTACACTTTTTGATATCTCACTTGTAATATTCACATTTTATTGAGTATGAAAATTTCTGAATCAAATCAAAGTTCACTTGAAAATATCGAAAAAGATATAGCCGAGCTACATACAAGTAGTGTCGAGCATATCAAACAGTTATTTCTCAAAACAGGCGAAATCAGAGCGCAACTTGAGAAAGAAATACCATTTTCTTTTGAGCTTCTTTATCACAGAATGTTTGGGGCATTTAAGAGGCTTGAAAAAATCGAGAAAAAACTGGGCCATTTTCTGATTGCTGCAGAGGAGAGGCAAAAGCAAGAGCGTATTCATAAAACCATGTGGGAATTACAACGCAAAGGCCTTCTCTCCTATGAAAGTGAAGAGCAGACTCGTGAGGTTCTCATTCAAGTAGCTGGCCATATGAAAGCCATTCAGTGTAGCCATGCCTTCACACTACGGGTGGTTTCAAAAGAAGAAGGAAGGCTTGAACTTACCATATTTTGCGAAACTGATCGGACATTTGCTTTTCACAGTCTCATGTGCGCAGACGGTTTTTGCATAGAAGAGAAAGTCTTTGACTCAATTGAGGCAGTTGTAGCTCATGTAGCGCCATATGCGATGCCGCTTGTTCAATTGCAGGAAGTTGCAAGAATGCTTGAGACGCATGCGACAGACCAGCATGTGATCTGCCATATGCTGAGCACAAATGTAATTGAACAAAAATTATCAGCTCTTCTCAAATACCATCCCCAAGGCGGATACATTGTGCATCCTACTAACGAAGAAGGGCGCAATGTCTTGATGCTTTCTCGTATTTATCAAAAAGGAAAGATCGATCATTTTAAGATTGACCTTAGCAAACATCTGGGGCACTATACAATTTGCGAAGAGAGGCAGACTCGCTTGCAATTTAAGCGCCGTCTGGAACAAATGGGAACACCGCTTCGTGTCCGGATAGCAGAAAATGAAATTTTTACTAACGCGTGACAACGAAGTTTTAGCAATCGTTTAACCTTGAGATTTTCACGTGGAAAATAGGGTGAGAAACTTCGGTCGTCATCTGCTGATTCGATGGTTCAATCTTAAGGATTTTTTATATACAGCGTTTCACTATTGGACAAACATTCGGTTTGCACGTGTTGATCTCACGTTACTTCTCAGCTACTTTCTGAAAAGCCCCTACCGTATTGCCAGAGAGTTTGAAGAGACCAGAAGTGAAGAAGCGGCGCCCTATGGAGAGACACCTCTCAGAACGCTTCATTGGATTGTAGAGTCTGCTGGTATAACCTCTCAGGATAGAGTCTATGAACTAGGGTGCGGAAGGGGCCGAAGCTGCTTTTGGATGGCAGTATGGCTTGGATGTCCTACTGTTGGCATTGAATATGTCCCGCAATTTGTTTACAAAGCAGAACGTATTGCTCAATATTTTCAGGTATCAAACGTTGAATTTCGTGCAGAAGATATGCTGAAGGCAGATTTGACGCCGGCTACAGTCGTCTATCTATATGGCACTTGTCTCTCAGATACTCAGATTAGGCTGTTGATTGCAAAATTCAAAAAGCTGTCTGCTGGAACGAAGATCATCACCATTAGCTACCCGCTAGAAGACTATACGCGCGAAAGGCTGTTCATCATAGAAAAAGTTATTGACGTCCAATATGCGTGGGGACATACCCAAGCCTATATACAGTCTAGAGCGTCTCTTAGGCTGTAATAATTCCTACCAATTCATAAAAGTAGACATAACCGTTTGCTTCTATGTCTTTTAACACTGCGTCTGTTGCTAGATGGGCATAAGTATCATGGTCGTCAAACTCAAGAAATATTTCTTCGCTTTTGTTGTCATTGCCTTGGGTATAGGCAGGCACATACGTACGATAGTGGCCGCCGGCTGTTGATAGACCATCATGCACGACTATTGATGTAAGACGATACCTAGCCAATTTTGGACTGTCTTCTGAGGAATTGTTTGCAATTAGTGGAAAGTCTATCGTTTCTGAAGGACGAATATTACGTGTAATCTTATAAGACTCTTTAGTGCCTGGCTTTTGGAAATATCTTTTCAGAGGCAAAGGCAACACACAGGGAATATTATCTGCATAAAATTTTACTGTTTGCCGCGTGTGAACATAGCTAATTATAGGCATGGAAGCAAGAGATTCAAAAACTTCTTCTAATTCTTGGTCTGATAAAGTTGGCAGTACCGCTGATTTATCGATTACTTCAATCACGACATTTCCAACCGCTATGTCTGCAATTTCGGTATGCTCTGGAGCTTCACCGAGTCCCAGGTAGACATGGTTTAGATGGCCTCCTTGGGCCTTTAGAGACCGCACAGGCACAGGCACCTTCTCCAGGGGCTTTACATCTGTCTCATACCTTACTATAGGCAGGCCAAGGGCGTTTGTAAGCATTTGGGAAAATTCTGCTGCATCTTCTTGGCTTATTTCCGCACTAGGGTCCCAACCATGCTGCATGCACGTTCTTCGGAAGGAATTAATCTCTTCTTTTGTTACAAGGCGCTTCTCACCATTTGTCCCTTCTAAGAGATCAAACAGTCGGGAAAGCTCTTGGGCTATTTTATTTGCTTTCAATTTTGGGGCTTGTAAGAGCTTGCGAAATGCAGGATTGAAACGCAGAGCTTGAATGACAGAGTCAAGATAGCAGGTGTAGCCGCCGTTAACGATTCCATTGCCAAAGATGTTTGTGGCTACTTTTGAAATGCGTTTTTGCTTAAGTGCCGATATCGCTTCTTGTGAGACTTGGAGACGTTCTGTTTGCTCACGCGATAGCTTTTTGCAAGTATCGAGAGTGGCGATAGCTTCTCTGATTTCTTCCTGATGAAAGGGCTTTGGTTTTTCCGGGATAATAACAAATGGTTTCGAGACAATCCAGGAACGGCTGAGGGTGTGGTGCAGCGCGCTTGCAAGGTCGTGTATACAGGCGCAAAAACAACGAGTCTGTTGCTGTAGTGTATCTCGAAAGAGATTGACGATTCGATTTTTAGTATCTACAAGAATAACAATCGCTCGTCCCAGATACCAAGCAGCAGTACGTACTGCTTCAATAGCAGGATCATTCAAGGTGTGAATTGACATTGTGTTGATTCCACATAGCTCTTGCTGCCTTGTAGAATAGATGTTAGTCATTTGACTACCTTTGTTAAGTCTATCAATTTTGATTGTTTTTTTCAGTAAATTTGATCTTGTAAAATCTTTCCTTTTTTTTCAATGGTTATTTTTAAGAATTGATTTATTTGGTGTGAAGAATAGATGAACATAGTCTCTGATTATTACATTATGAGATAATCAGAAGATTCTTGGTCGTTTTCGATGGCCAGGCATGAATCAAAAGGAATGAGGAGGTGCAAAATCTCCACCAAAACGACAAATAATTTATCGAAAAGTGTGAGTGGTATAGGATTGTCGTGCTGTTTTGTGTAAAGATGCTTGTCTTTATATAGCATTTCTCTTAAAATTTCCGTTTTTACCTAAGGGTAGGGGTGTTGATGTCAGGTATCTGTCGCTCTTATCCATCTAAATGTATCGGAGAATTTAGCATCATGAAAGAGAATACACATCCAAAATATCAAGAAGTCCTCTTTGTAGACTCTTCAAATGGTCATAAATTTGTTGTTGGTTCTACCATCCAAACAGATCAAATGGAAACATTTGAAGGCAAAAAATATCCTGTTGTTCATGTTTCGATTAGCTCCTCTTCTCATCCGTTTTTTGTTGGCGGCAAGAAGATTATCGATACTGAAGGCCGTGTCGATCGATTTACAGCTCGCTACAAAAAAGCAGCTCAAAAGGCCGCAGCAGCTCCAGCTGAATCAGACGAAGCAGCTCCTGCACAAAAGCAGTCTGCCAGCAGCAAAAAGCCTGCAGCAAAAAAATCTGCTAAGTAATATCTTTTTTTGTTAATGAATTCAGAAAAATATAGTTCTGTACTATCGCGTCTTCAGCAGTTAGAAGCAGAGCTCAGTACTCCTCAAGTGGTCGCTGACCAAAAGAAGTATCGAGCTCTTGCTCAAGAGCATGCGCGTCTGTCTGAATTACGTGCCTTGAGTGATGAAATATCTACTCTTGAAAAACAGCTCAAGGACAATAAACAGCTTTTGCAAGGGGAAGCTGACCCAGAGTTTATTGCTATTCTTCAGGAAGATTGCGAGCAGCTCAGTTTCAAGCAACAAAAAGCAGTTCATGCTTTGCAAATGCAACTTTTTCCACCAGGCCCTTACGATGATGCCAATACTATTCTTGAAATGCGAGCTGGCGCCGGAGGACAGGAGGCCGCACTCTTCGTTGCTGATTGCGCGCGAATGTATGCCATGTATGCCGATCAGATGGGCTGGAAGTATGAAAGACTTTCTGCTACAGAGTCTGATCTCGGTGGATTTAAAGAATATATAGCTATTTTTTCAGGACCAAAGGTCTATCGCTATTTGCAGTACGAGGGCGGCACGCACAGAGTGCAGCGCGTTCCGGAAACAGAAGCGCAAGGTCGTGTCCATACGTCGACTATCACTGTTGCTGTGCTGCTTGAGCCTGAAGATGATGGCGACTTTCAGATTAATGAAACCGAACTGCGAATTGATACCACGCGCGCCTCAGGGGCTGGTGGGCAGCACGTCAACAAGACAGATAGTGCCGTTCGTATCACTCACCTTCCAACCGGTATTGTTGTCTTTTGTCAGGATGAGCGTAGCCAACACAAAAACCGGGATCGTGCGATGAGACTTTTAAGAGCCAAGCTTGCAGAGGTCGAACGTCTGAAGAAAAAGCAGGAGACTGATGCCACGCGCGCCCTGCAGGTGGGATCCGGAGATCGTTCAGAAAAGATTCGTACCTATAACTTCCCTCAAAATCGTCTCACTGACCATCGCATCAACCTGACAAAGTATAACCTCGATCAGATCATGAATGGAGATTTGCAAGAGGTCTCTGAAGCGCTTATTGCACATTCGATGCAAGAATCATAGTGGCAAGAATGAGAGAATAATCATGAAGACCATTCGTCAGGTCCTTGCGCTCTCTTGCCAATATCTTAAGGATAGCGGTTCACCCTTCGGAAAACTGGAAGCGGAATGGCTAATTGCCGGTGCTTTAGGTCTCAAACGTCTTGATCTATATATTCACTTTGACAAGCCTCTTGTTGAAGAAGAGTTGCAGCGGATTCGTCAAAATTTGAAGCGTCTTTCTCTGGGAGAACCTCTTCAGTATATTGAGGGGAAGGTGAGCTTTTATGACTGCACCATTTCTGTTGATCAGAGAGTGTTAATTCCAAGGCCTGAGACGGAACAGCTCGTACATCTTGCTACCTTATGGTTAAAAGAACGGAATATTCAAGGAAAGGTATTGGCTGACATAGGTACTGGATCTGGGTGCATAGGGATTGCCTGCAAAAAAGCATGTCCTGATCTACAGGTGATTTTGTCTGATAAAAGTAAGTCGGCACTTAGCCTTGCGCAAGAAAATGCAAAAAAAAATGAAGTAGAGGTAGAATGTAG
>CAYOTQ010000080.1:0-6559 GCA_964406915.1 uncultured bacterium | reverse complement strand
ATGGAATTTATGGCGAAGTGAATATGCCTTTTTTTCAAGAGGTAGTAGCTACAGATGCTGATGATTAAAAAGGCGCCGGTAAGCCACGCTGCAAACATCACATGAATCAAATGAGAGACTGAAGAGGGGTTGAATACCATTTGCCACCAGTCAGTCACAATGGCATATTCACTGCCGTCTGCACGTGTGCGAATAGCGTAGCCGGCGGGAGTTTGCATCCAGGAGTTGACGCAGGTGATCCATAAACCGCTGAAATGGGCGCCAAACGAGACCGACAATACCGAGAGGAAATGGACTTTGTTAGAGACCTTTTTCCACCCAAAAAGAAGGATTCCCAGAGCTCCTGCTTCCATGGTGAAAGCAAAAAGGCCTTCAGCAGCAAGAGCAGAGCCTAGAACATCACCAACAAATGCTGAATAGCGCGACCAGTTGGTTCCAAAGGCAAACACCAGGGGGATGCCGGAGGCGACGCCCAATGCAAAAGTAAGAGCAAAGACACGAATCCAAAACTGGGTAATCTGCTCCCATAGAGGGTTTTTGGTTTTGAGGTAGATCCATTCGAAAAAGATGAGAGCTAATGAGAGCCCAATGCTGAAGGGGGGGTAGATATAGTGGAATGTGAGGTTGAATCCAAATTGCATCCGATGGAGAATTTCAGCGTCCATCATAATAGTGGGCCTCCATATTATAAGGCCCACAGTCATACCAGCTTTTGCTTTCTAAAGCAAGGGGATGCGGAGATATTTACACAGTGTATTTTGAAAAGCTTGCCAGAGCTCATCGTTAGAAGATGAGCATTGGCGAGAGGCTGTTGTCGTGTGTCCGGTGCTTAGTTTCTTCTTGAGGAGGTTTGCTACCATGCAGCTGAGGTGGTAGGAACTTGTAGCGCGGGATAGCTCGTCTAATGCAGGATCGAGAGCTTCTAAATCATCTTTTGTAAAACTCAGAGATTCGACTGTCTTGAACAATGAAGAGAGTTGCTTGAAGGTGTGTTGTAAGAGAGAGGGGGTGATGTTGGCAGAGCAAGTTTTTTTGGTAGCACAAGCATTGAGAGATGCTGAAAAATGAGCAATGGCAAATAGACCAAGACTCGTCAGCACCATTTCTTCTGCAGAGAGCTTTGGGGCGATTGTGAAAAATTTTCTTTGCAGCTCTTGTCCTCCAGTCGTAGAGATTGAGGGCAGAACTCGTGCAATATCTTTTAAGAAGATGTCAACTTCGCATTTGAAGTCAACTGATGTCGTGCAGCTTATTGTTGTCATAATTATAACTTGCTAATTTGTTTAATTGTTTTTTTAGAAATCCGATAAATTATAGTATTTCGGGTGCTATATCTCAATCTCTTCCTCTTATTCTTCTGATTTTATTGACTATTTAAATAAATTTGTTTATGCAGAGGAGATGTGGTACTAGGAGTGCAATATGAATAGCCCTACAACAGACATGAAACTACTTCTTGATCTTGCAGCGCAGTTTGATGCTGTCTTAGGCCAGGAATCCTTACCGGATAAAGACTTGAAGGAAGCGGTATCCAAACTGTACATCAGCACTATCAAAGAAAAAGAATCTGGACAGCCACATTTGTCGATACACTCCAAATGGAATCCAATGCATTGGTTTGCCCGAATTTTTAAAAAGAAAAATTATACAATTTCAGAAGAAAGCGTCACGGCCCAACAGCTGAAGATACTGCATAGGATCTGCAATCAATACAGTGAAAGCCAAATAAAAAATTGGGATAATTACAAACAGATCACTGAATGCAAAAGAAGGCTCGATGCACTTCTATCACACATCGAAGAAAGGAAAATAGCTCGTGCTGAAGCATCTCAGCGCGGCACTCTCCAGACATTTTTTAAGACGCTGCATCTTGAATGGAAGATAGATGCTCCGCTGCCTGTCGTGCAGCCACCTCTCCCGATGTTGACTGCACAGACACCGGAAGTGAAAGAAATAGAAGAAGCGCCGCCTGCGCCTCCGTCGCCTGTTATTGAAAGAAAAAATCCTGTAGAAGAGAAACTCAAAAGTCTCGTGCAGCCTCCTCTTGATCAGAAGCGCTCAGCTTGGACATATGCATTTTCTCGCTCTCCAGAGCGCGAAAATATCTATGAACTCCACATTCTCAACGACCAAGGAGAAGTGACATCGCAAGGGGTTTTTGAAGTTGATCAAGAAGGAAAGCTGTGTCAGGCAGGCAAGGTATATGCCAATGTCGATGAGTGTATCCGTGCTTTTACCACAGAATTTCGCAAAGAACCTATCATGGAATATCTGCAAAGCCAGCCTGTAGGAACATTTATTCGTGATGAACGAGAAGAGCCCCACGTCGTGTACATTCGTGAGCAAGATGGGGTGAAGGAATATGTGTACAAAGAAGTAGATATTCCAAAAACAGAAGTGATCCGCAGATGGTTTGGATGGGCAAATATCGAAAAGACACTCTATCAAAGAGGATATGAGATTCAAAATGTCCAGTATGACAATATTGAAGATTTTTTGAAGACATGCGTTGCCGATCAGACAATTAAAGCTGGTGTATTGCCCTTGCGCTCCTATCATTCTTTAGAAGCACGTGAAAAGCAGATAGAGACAATCAAATCGCTGCGCGAGCAATTTTATACTCGATGTTCTCAAGACCAATTGAAGCCGGAGAGTCTGGACAATCCAAAAACCTCTCCTTTTACTGTTGCAGATGAGGGCTCCAGCGCTGCTTTTATCCTCACCGATCCTCTTCCAGGACAAGCAGGCGATTTTTTATTGATCAGCGGCCTTAGGCTTGCAGGAACACCGCCGAAGCCTCGTATCACCAACATGGAACCGTTCACCGTTCTTGAAAATGGCAAAATCAAGTATGGGGGCCGCACCTTTGACAGTTTTGAGGTGGCGACGAAAAGCTGGGGTGTAGGCCAGCCTCTGTATGATACCTATATTCTTGAATCTTCTTGCACGACAGAGCAAGAGGCTATCAGCTTATTAAAGCAAACGCCTGGTGACTGCTTTTTACTCTGGAAAACAGAAGATAACCAGATGCGATTTTCTGTGCGCCAGAATCAAGTAATCCAAACGCATATCATTTCAAAGGATCAAGAGTCCGGCAGCGTTCTTTATGATGGCAAGCTAGTAGAGGGAGAGCTTATTTCTTTTTTGCGCAGCCAGCATGCTTATGTTCCATCCTACGGGCAAGTCAAAATAGAGGCAAACAGAGCAGCTCTTCTTGCAGATCTCAAACATGAATATGTGGATGCAGCAGCAAAGGATGATCTCCAGCGGCTTTCTAATGTAGACACCAAGCAACAGTGGTTTACATTGACAGAAGAAGCAGCAGATCAACAGTTCTCATGGAAGATATATGAGTATCAAGAGCCAAGTATTGTGGGGCGCCTGTTTACGTCAGGCAAGTGGGTAGTGAAGGATGCATACAGAGTGCAGGTACGAGCAGATGGCAAGCTGGATGTACATGATAATACGATCCATACCTCCCAAGTATGTACTGTCGATGAATTCAAAACTATTCTCAGTTCGCGACAATCAGTAAAGAGGTTTGAGATACGGCAAGCACAAGCTGCTGCAGAGCGCGAGGTAATTGAGGGCAATATCAAGGCTATTTTGCAAGAGGCTCGCCGCGATTCGTGTTATGCAGAGACGCCAGAGGCGGCGCAAAAGATGCTCGATGCTCATTGGAACATACTAGGTAAAGAAAGCTGCAACCAGTGGGTCATCACCAGGCAGCCTAACAAAGATGTACTACTTGTCTGTTATAAGAATGAAAAAGGCAAGCTGGTAACTGAGAAATTCACTATCTCCATGGAGAAGAAAACTTTTGCAGAGATTAAAGAAGCAGTCGGCAAGCCTAGCATCGCAGATGGTGCTCCGGCAAGGCAAAAGAGAGAGGCGCTTTTTTCTACTCTTTGCCAGACACCGGGATATATAGGAAACAAGGCAGAGGTAGAAAAGAAGCTTAAGCCCATACAAGCAGTAGTGGCAAGTCTTGGCCACTATGCGCTCTGCATTGATACCTCAAAAGCTGGTATAAAAGAGGCCTTTCTCTGCTATTTCAATAATCAAAACACACTCCAATTTGAACCATTGGATATGGCTGACTTGGAAAATAAAGATTCCGATCAGCTGCTGCCGTCTATTTTGAAGTCTCACCCAGAGCTTCGATTGGTAGATGAGACAGAGCTTCAAAGCAAACAGAGTGCCTTTGAGGCAAAATGCAAAGAAGTTGTTGCTGACAAGAGAATATTTCATAATTTTGTCGGGGTGAATAGTGAGTTTCAAGCGCTCAAAAAATTCTTTGGCGATAGGCCATTAAATGGCGGCTGGCTTGTTCGGCCAGTGGCTCTGCAGTATCGATTCGGCATGCTGCCTATAACCCCATCGTCTTTAGATCGTTTTTTCATCAGCATTGCAGATCCAAGTTCCGAACAACAGGTCGTCGTGGATCCTGTGACGGCTAAATTTGTCATTGGCGACAAGCAGCTGGATTCATTAGATCAGATTGCTGAAATGCTTGGTGCAAAGAGGCTTTATTCAGAACTTGCAGAAGAGAAAAGGCAGTGCGAAGAGGTGGAATCAGCCTTGGAAAGAGGGGCTGGATTTGAGAGAGAAAGAGAACGGGTAGAAGCGATGAAGAAGATGTCGGTGGAGGCGTACGGAGTCTCCTGCGTCAGGCCAGGCGTGTATGAAGTGATATGGAAAACTAAGAATCTTCCAATCCAAAGTGCACAGTTTACTTCGCGCGATATTCCAGGAAAGCTGACGACACTGCAAGGCGCTCCTCTTGTCTCTGTTGAGGCTTTCATAAAAGAAAAAACGGGCCAGGTACTGCTGCCTTATAAACAAGCGACAGCGGCTCAGATGCCCAAGGAAGAGGTTGTCACATCAGAACCTGTCAAATCAGAACCTGTTAAAACTGAATCTGTAAAAACGTCTCCGCCAAAACCAACCGTCGTGGCACCCCCGCCTCAGCAAACAGAATCTGTAAAACCAGCAGAATTTGTAAAACCAGCAAAACCTGTAAAAATAATGTTTCCAGATCTCGCACAACTCAAGCTCAGTAATCAAACACTGCAAGTAGGTCGTCGTTTGGTTTGCGCTTATCACTGGTGGACGCAACAGAATAATAGCAACCCTTTGGACGCTGCATCTGCGCGCCAGCTACTGGCGCAGATTCTCTCCTGCACACCAGAAGAGATTTCCAAGCGGCTAGAAGAGATGAATGTGGGGCGTCTGTCGGCAAAAGATCTTGGAATTGCCACAAAACAGCCCGCAGTACTGAAAGAAATTAGCAACCTGGTGGGTCCAGAATTGAAAAACTATCCAACGATGACTTCTCTGCAAACTTTTTTCACAAACCTTGTGAAATGGACAGAGTAAAAGGAGGCTCTTATGACCGATATCTCTAAAGATTTTTCTTATTCCACTCCGCCCCAGCTTCCTGAGGCTCCACGAAAAGGTGCAAAAAAAGAGTCCCTTACATTGCCGCTTCCGGTACAGATTTTTGCAGGTCAGGCACTTGGGGTAATAGGGCAGACCCTCTTTTCCGAGAGAGTCATAAAACCAGTCAGTCTCCTTGGCTATTATGGCTCTAAAACTGTTGAAAAGACAGGGCAGCTTCTTGAAGGTGTAGTTGACTTTGTGGTTAACGAAGAAGTAGCAGGCCTTGCCGCGGATGGCGCTCAAATTGCCGTAGACACACGTTTTGCTGAAGCTGCGGAAAATCAGGCTCTGGCTGCCAACGTTGCGAAAAATACTATTGCTTATGCGCCTCTTGTAGGCGGAGCTGGGGTGACAGCAATCGATGCGGCAGACAAGCTAGGACAAAAAAACCTGCAAGTAGGGCAGGCTCATGTGGGCATGGCTCGCAGCGTCTATGATTTTGCAATGAAGATTCTGTCGCCAATCGCACGCACGGTGTTAAAGACACCCATTCACTACCTACTTACGGCACCGGGAGCAAAGCTTGCCACTTTTTGGAAAAAGGTCGAGCAAAAGCCAGAAACAGCGGGACAATATTTGATTGAAACAGGAGACCTCATGCTTGGACAGGCATGGAGGGCAGAAGTTGCCACGCAAAACTTTTTTAACAAAAAAGCACTTCTTGCAGACAAAGAGCTTTTTGAGGGCGCTGTAGAACAAGATGACGATTTGACACGAAATATGCCAGAGCTGACCCTTGAAGAATTTAAGGAGATGTCTCAAGAGGAGAGAGAGTCTGTCTACTTTTTAGTGCGAGAAGCTTGTAAAAGACTTGAGCTGCCAGTAAGAGCGGCAAGAAAATATAAAAATGCCTTGTCTCGATTTGTGAAATACAAGAATAGAGAGGATCTTGATGCCTCTTTGAAAGAGATCATCAAATTTTATAATAAATTGTCAGATCGTGAGATCAATCTTCTAACACCTTTTCAGTACCAGAGGCTTACTCCACCAGAAAAGCTGCGCATCCTCCAGCTTATTCAAAAAAATCCGCTCTTGCAAATAGAAAGAAGACAGCTCATGAAGTATCAACTGGCGCTTGAAAAAAATGCTCCGAAAGAAGGAGAAGAAAGAGCTGTTA
>CAYOTQ010000079.1:0-6611 GCA_964406915.1 uncultured bacterium | reverse complement strand
CCGTTTATTGCCAAAAGAAATCAAGGTTAAAAACGGCCATACCAAACTCAAAATTGCCGCTATAGCCTCCCCCCCTCAGTCAAATAATGGCGCGGCCCTGATTGCGACTCTCGCACGCCACCATAGAGAAGTACGCCTCAATGGAAGGCTAAAATCCCTCGTGAAGAAAATGGATTGGAAAAGCTCACAAATCCATCCATTGAAAGCCACAATGAAGGATATTCTCAAAGCAAATAAAAAAGATCCGGCGCAGCTGATTGGAATGATTGATCAGTATTTAAAAAATGGATGTCTGCCAAACTTTCATATCTCTTTTGAGTCTCTTTTGCCACCATCTGTGCCACAGGCTGCTAAGATAGACCTTATCCCTCAGGATGTGCAGACCTTGAATTTTGCCATCATTCCAAGGAAAATACGCGTACACAATAGCCATGTATCAGTCTCCTTGGCCGCAATTGTTTCAACTCTCAATAGTGCAGAGCCAGTAGAACTCGTTGCGAAAATAGAGAAGAAAAAGGAAAAGTTTTGCTATAGCTCAGGACTTCGTGACCTTCTGACACAAATTAATTGGACAAAAGCAGATCTCAAGCCTCTTGAAGACTATCTTATCCAAATGCTAGATTCCAGCACGCTCACCCCAGATTTGCCAGTTAGTTTACTCTATACCTATGTCTCTCACGGCTATTTTCCAAGCTTTGCGGTCAATAAAACCATCTAAGAAAAGTTCCTGATAACCTGTCGATAACCAGACTACTTTCCCACATGTTTTAGAGGAAAAGAGCAGTTGTTGACAACGACCCCCTGTCATCAACACACCCATCTTCAAGTTGTGAACATTGAATGATTGTGGGTTTTTAGGGGGTTATCAACAGACCCACAACACCTAAAGAAGAAGAGAAAGAACTCTACTATTATAAATTACTCTTAGGTTGTGGTGTGGAAAGTGTCGATTCGAAAAAAGGCCTTCTCGAAACAGCGCGGCTTTACTCATTTGGTAGAGTTTGTGTGTGTTTCAGGATGAAGACTGTTCAGTTCAGTAGCACCCTGTACAAAACCGCAATTCCAAATCCTAGAATGATTATGCCCGAGATTCTATTAATCCACGTCATGAGCTCTTTACTCATTCTCTTGCGAAATAAAGTAACACCTTCGCTTAAGGTCAACCACCAAAGCGCAGAGCCCAAAAAAACACCGATTACAAGCATGCTGGCATCCATATAGTCTCTTTGAACACTAGACAGCCCAAGCCCGGCAAAGATTGCCAAGAATGAGAGAATTGTCATAGGGTTAGTAATTGTCAGAAGAAACGTGGAAACAAAATCATTTATAAGGCCAGTATGAGCAAGATTTTTGGATTCTGGATTTGGTTCTGCATTAAAGGCTTTGCATGCCAGATAAAGCAAAAATAGGCCACCTATCAAACGAAGCCAAAACTGCTCTTCCAAAAGAAAGTCTGTAATAAACGTTAATCCAAATGCAGCAATGACGGCATAGATGGTATCTGCAAAAGCAGCCCCAAGGCCAGAAAGAAGACCGGAAAGTCTTCCAAATGCCAGTGTCTTACGAATGCAAAGCACCCCTATCGGACCAACAGGAGCCGCTATAGAGAAACCCAGCGCCACTCCCTTGAAAAAGAAATCAAAGTCCATGGTAACTCCAAGTCAAGGATGCAAGTCAAGGATGGAACCTTTCTAGCAAAACAGTAAAATATCTGTAATGGAATCTTAGAAACAAAAGAAAAGAATCTGGGTGAGAGGATTCGAACCTCCGACCCCTTACACCCCATGCAAGTGCGCTAGCCAAGCTGCGCTACACCCAGATAAAAGAGAAAAATGGTATAATAGATCTCGGTTTGTCGTCAACAAAGCTCCTACCAAAATAACAGTGTATCATATAAGAGGAATATTCTCTCTCATGAAATATCACCCCAACACCATCCTTCCCGCACAATCAAAAGAGGCTTTCATCACCCATTGCCAAGAGCTACTCCTCAATCTGAAAGAGACTGTTGCAAAAGAGCCTCTTGACAAGGTCGTCAGCAAATGGCAAGAGACCAGCCAACACATGAGGCAGCTTCTTTCTCTTGCTAGATGCCTCTCTGCTCAAGATGTCAACAACCAAGAAGCCATAAAACTCATGGCCACCTGCCTCGCTCTTGAGGCTGAATTTCAAATTGCAACAGAATCCATGGACAAAAGACTCGCTCATGAGCCTGCATGGCCTGTCGAACAGCCTCTTATCTACCCCCTGGAACAGAGAAGACTCTCTGCTTTGCAAAAAATGAGCGTAGAACAAGAAAAGTTAGTAGCAGAACTCTCTGTCCACGGTTTTCATAGCTGGAATGAGCTCTACAAGATCATGACAGCAAGATTTTCTCTTCGAGTCCAAGAAAAAGAATTTTCTCTCAGCCAGATCGACAACCTTCTTTCACATCCAGATCACGAAGTTCGAAAAGAGGCGTTTGAATCACTCGAAAAAACTTTAAAAGAACAAGAGCTGTTGTTTGCACATATCTTACGGTCTATTACCGGGTTTCGTTTGAAGCTGTGGCAGCAAAGAGGGTGGGATAGCTCATTGCAAGAAGCTCTTGCACGAAGCCGCATGCAGCAAAACACCCTGTCTTCCTTGTGGCAAGCAGTAGAGATGAACGCTCCTGCTTTTCAAGAGTTCTACCAGCAAATGAGAGATCTTCTTTCTATTGAGCAGATCTGCTGGCATGATCTTGATGCCCCACTGCCAGGGACACATCTGGAATTTTCCTATACAGAGGCATCAGAGATAATTCAAAAGAGCTTCTCTTCGTTCAGTAAAGATATGTCCAGCTATAGCAAGAGGGCCTTTGAACAAGAGTGGATCGAAGCAGAAGATAGAAAAGGCAAGGCTGCCGGCGGGTTTTGCACACCGCTTCCTCTCACAAAGGAGTCCCGGATTTTTATGACCTACTCAGGGACTATGCACAACCTTCTTGTATTGGCACACGAGCTTGGCCATGGCTATCACAACCATGTAGCTTTTCAACTCCCGGAGATGGCCCAGCTCTATCCAGAGACGCTTGCAGAAACAGCTTCTACAGTGGCAGAGCTTTTTGTATTCGATGGACTTCTTGCACGGGCAGGCACAGCACAAGAAAAGAGGGCCATTTTGTATGAAAAAATCAAGCGCAGCTGCCTCTTTTTCTTAAACATCCATGCCCGATTTTTATTTGAAAAGGCCTGCTTTGATGAATGTGCAAAAGGATTTGTAAGCGCAGATCGCTTTTGCCAGCTCATGATTGAGGCTCAGAAAAAGGCTTATGGAAATACCCTGAGCCGCTATCACCCCTACTTTTGGATTTCCAAGCTTCATTTCTATCTTACAGAGGTTTCGTGGTACAACTTTCCCTACACCTGCGGCTACTTGCTGAGCCACGCTATCTGTTCTAAAGCAAAGGAGCATCCCATGGCGTTTGAGGCGTGGTACATTGCCTTCTTGAAAGATACAGGCTCCCATTCGATAGAAGAGGTAATAAAAAAGCATTTCGGCTCAGACGCTACAACGCTAGAATTCTGGAATAGTTCCATGCAAGCCGCCATTCAAGATATAAAATTATTTAAATCATTTTCCCTTCTCTGCGGCGATAATCTTAAGGATCGGAGCATAACAAGCATCTAAATCCTTTTTTTGATCCTCTGAGGCCATTTTACATAAACTATCATAAGATTCTTTAAAAACTCTCTTGAACGGATCGGCAATCGCTTTGTGATTCTTCTGACTTTCAACAAGAGCACCAAAACATTCTCTTCCCAAGAGGTAGTGTATTTTTGTATCGGGATTTTCCCCCATCAGATCGTTAACCTTCTTTGCTACCCCCATGCAAAGATCATCAAGCCCCGAGCCATCAAAAAACGTCATCCGAAAGTTTGTAGCATCATTTATGAAATCAAACCCCTGTTGCATCTCCCCTTTCTCTAGAAGAGCTACGCCTTTATTATAGAGAGCTTTTTTCACCTCATTGCTGCTTTCCTTGCTTTTATTTAAAACAACCCTTCCATCTTCTTGAAATGAAATATAGCTGATTTTTGACAGATGGCAGCACTTACTGTTATACGACTGAATACGACGATCTATAGGAAGCACCAGAGAGAGAAGCTGATTATTATCTTTTATGTAGTTTCTTACATCTCGAAGGTTATAGCTATACTCACCAACACCGAAGAATCTCTGAAATTTCTGCCACCTGGTAAGATCTTTTTCATGCGTGATATAAAGAGTGTTCTCTTTTATGAAGAGTAGAGCTTTCTCCTGTCCGGATTGTGAACTATTGAGCTCTTTTTTAACAGCTTGAATCTGCGCATAATTGCTTGGATCTATAGGAGTCATATTATCCCCCACGTGCATAACTCAATTATAATTAAATTATTTTAATTAAACAAAATAATTAACAAACATTTTTCTACACAGCAATGCGGCTAAGTCATAAAATTTTGGCCTTGAACACGCGGGGCAATTTATTACGAGAGGCAGTCCAACAGGAGTACTCTATGACCGAAACAATTTTTCTTCCCTTTATGCTGGAGCTATCGTGGCAAAACGCGCTATTTGAGGAGCTGCAAAAGCCCTATCTGACCACTCTTGCTGCATTTTTGAAGCAAGAGAGGGCCAGTGGAGCGCCCATTTACCCTCCAGAGTCTCTTGTGTTCAACGCTTTTGGACAGACACCTTTTGATGCTGTAAAAGTGGTGATTATGGGGCAAGATCCCTATCACGGTCCTGGCCAGGCACATGGAATGAGTTTCAGTGTGCCAAAAGGAATTCCGCTTCCACCCTCTCTGCAAAATATTTTCAAAGAGCTGGCTCAAGATTTGGGAGTCAAAACGCCTCCTCACGGATGTCTTTTAAAATGGGCAAAACAGGGCGTTCTTCTTCTCAACGCCACACTCACGGTCAGAGATTCAGAGCCTCTTTCTCACCATAAAAAGGGATGGGAGCAATTTACAGATGCAGCAATAGACGCACTTGCCAAACGAAAAGAACCCGTTATCTTTGTTCTCTGGGGAAAAAACGCGATCGAAAAGTGTAAAAACGTAGAGTCTCTTGCTCAAAACAAGCAGCACATCATTCTTACAGCCCCACATCCATCGCCATTTTCTGCTCATAGCGGCTTTTTTGGCTGTCGCCACTTTTCGAAAATTAATGCTCTGTTAGTGGAGCGCGGCGCTGCCCCTATCGACTGGAGCCTTGATTGAAGCTCTCGTAAGACGCTCCAGGATCGTCAGCCACACCCCCGCACAGGGAATGTTGCTGTCTACCCACGCCTCCTTGACTCCATCCCTGTCTAGTTGACGCAAAACATCGTACAGTCGAAAGGCTGCCTCTTCGGGTTTTGTAAGAGATCCAAGAGAGAAGATCTTTTCAGCTCCTCTGTATTTTCTTTCTGAAAACCCTATGACTATAGGGCGCTTGTTGAGGCAGCTTTCATATTCTACACGAGAGAGATAGAGCCGAGATTTTGGCGCATAATGCATAAAGAGCTGTCCAGGACAAAGCGGCTGTGAAGAGTCATTTGAGGCATCCTCTGGCAAATAGCCCAATACCTCTGCTATTTTTTCTTTTGATAAAGATCCCAGGCGCGCCACTTTCCAGCACTCATCCTGTTTGACTAGAATCGTCGATTCCAAACCTTGCACACACCTTCCACCATCTAGTACCGGAAAGTGAGAGCCAAAGTCATTTTCCACATGTTCTGCTTGGGTCGCTGAAGGGGTGCCGGAAAGATTGGCAGAAGGCGCTACAAAAGCAGAAACAGAGCGAAGGATCTCGAGAGCCAAAGGATGTGCCGGCATTCGAAAGGCGGCTGTTGGAAGGCCAGCTCGAGCGATAGAAGGAACGACGCCTTCACGCACAGGAAGGACGATGGTCAAAGGCCCGGGCCAAAAGGCCTCGATTAGATGATCAAACTCTTTGGAGGCAAGTGTGCTATATTTTGCACAGAGTTCCTTGTCTGCAATGTGAACGATCAAAGGGTTAGAGGACGGTCTTCCCTTGATGTGGAATATCTTTTCTATCGCTGCTTCATCAGAAAGAAGTGCAGCAAGTCCATATACCGTCTCGGTCGGAATCGCCACAACTTGTCCCATCTGCAGCAAGCTAATTGTTTGCTCTAATGAAATACGCATAAAAAAAGTATACTCAATAGTGAACTGAATCTCAAGATGTTAAATCATAAACTTTAATTTATAAACAAATTGTTATATAATAAGAATAGAGTGGTAGAGGTGGCATATGTTCGCAAAGGAAGATACACTCAAGGCATTTTATAGCCTTATAGCTTTTCAAGCTGCAAGTATTCGACAAACGCAAGAAGAGGAATCGTCTCTCTTTTTGTACCTTGTTGACTATGGAAATAGAATTCACTGCCACACCCTTGTGTACCAGGGAGATAACTTCATCCCTCACAGCGTGCGAAAGGCTGCCAGCCACCCCATGCAAGAGCTTCAAAAAACAGACAACTTCTGGCTAACGGTCAATGAACAGCGATTCCAGATCACCTTTCACTACCGAGGTGATTTTGCCGGTATGGACTTCAACACCTTTCACGAGACTGTATCTGAATTTGAGGATACGGCAAGGAA
>CAYOTQ010000078.1:0-6643 GCA_964406915.1 uncultured bacterium | reverse complement strand
CCGCACTGTACGGATGTCTGGACAGCCTTGCCGCTAATTGAGTGAAGAATTTTCTGTTACACTCAACATGAATGAGAGTTCAAGTCATCAATCCATCAAATTTTAAGCAATTTAATTTTAAACTACAGGCGTTATGATCAAAATATAATTTTTTTTAATAATCACTCTTTCTGTTAAGATAAAGTATGTGATCATACATCTTTAGTTGAGGTGGCATATGAGCATCGGCAGAGGAATTGGTGGTCCTGGGGAGATACCTTTTGCTTCAGAAGAGCAACAAGCACAGAGAAGAGGAGTTAAAAGAAGAGGAGAACAAGGAGATGAACCACCAAAAAAACGAGTCAAAGTAACTACTGAAGATATAGTAAAAACCATTCAGAAACTATCTTCTTTAGACGATGCACAGTTTCAAACAGCAGAACATGTAGATAAGCTTATTCATTCTCTCTTTTTAAAAGTGACCAGTGACAAATGGCGCCCGACTAGAGGAAGCATAAAAACTCTTACAAATGCCTTGAAAAATCTCAGCAGGATCACAGAACATCCCTTACTAGATGAAGCAACGAAAAAGAACTGCGTAAAGGAATTGCATGCAGTAAGAGCGATAATAGAAGGAAAAAAGCCAGAGTCGATCCCAAATGCAACACTTCTTATCGGGGATACAAAGATCCCTGTGAATAAAGAGTTTCTTGCAGCAGCCAGCCCCTACTTTAAAGCACTCTTCGAATCTGCCATGCAAAAAGGCGTCTCTACACATCTTTCACATACGACTGCGCTGCTTCATGATGTCGATCCAAAAATGGTAAAAAACTGTTTAGAGGCGTTGACAGGAAACTTTGATGTTTCCCAGATAAAAGACATCAATACAGCTGTTTCTCTCTTGCAATATGCAGAACGCTTTACCCTTTCTCAGGTTGCAGAAGACACTGCCAAGGCTCTGCAAACATGTATTCAAAAGCTGTCTCTGGACGATTTTCCTGAAAATCAAAGTCCGCTGCAAATAATGGCTGATTTGGTGGAAGCTCTGCAGCCTTGTCTGGCACCACAACACCATGTTGCTCTCCAGGAGAGCATTGCAAAAAAATGCCTTGATTTTCTCACAAGCCTAGGAAAAAAACCCAAGGAATTACCCCCCACCCTCTTGAAGTTTATCCCTCTTGTAAAGTTATTGGTAAAAAACTACCTTACGGAAAACGAAAAGCTCATGCCTCTTCTCATAAAAAAACCTGAAGAAGCTTCACTTGACGATGCCATGAATTTTGATGAATGCTACGATTTGTTATCGAGTTGGTATCCAATATATAAAACAATACCTAATGACGCATATAGACAAATAACCAAAAAATTCTGCGAAATACTCCTAGAAAGAGAAGGCATAGAATCGAGGAACAAGAATCCATTGGTGGGCGGCATTTTTGATATCTTGATTGATACATTACTAAGTGGTTCAATTGATGAGCAAAATCAAGCGAAAGAATTACTCAGCACTTACGGAAATAAAGACAATTTGTACCCGCTTGTTCAAAAGCTGATACAAGCTGATATCGTGTATAAAGCTGGCAACAATCCTCAAGAAGCAATCGCAGAATTAAAGAAAATCTTAATGAGCGAAGCGAGTGGAGGAGGTTATAATTTTTTGTTTATTTGGAGGATTCTTGCCTTCTACCTTTCTCAACAGCACCCACTTCCTATCGAGGACATGAAAGAGATATTGGTTACTTTCAAAAGCGAAAACTCCTCATCGCCATTTGTTAGCTGGTATCAATATCTCATTGACAAACAAGACAATCCACAACTAGTGCTGAGTCGCGAGGTGCTTGATGAAATGCGAAAGATGACATCCGTCGCAGCTGGAACACCGCCATTATTGTTATATTTCATTTGGCCGTTTCTTCCTTTCAGTGGACAAGATCAATGAGAAATGCCCTTGACCCCTTCCGGATGCCACCGTTTAGCAAACTCTCTAGCATGCTTACGACTCTTTGCCCATGAAAATTCGCGCTTTCGCAGTATTTCAGACCGTGTTTTGGCCTGCCCCAACAAGCCAGCCTCCTGCGCTTTCTGTATGGGTATGAGCCGATGTCAACGCATTTGGACAGCCTTCCGGCTTCCGAGCAAACATTGCATAAGCTGCTTAAGATGATTCTGGAAGAGTATGAAGAAACTCTTGAACAAGCAGGTTCACAAACTAAATTCTTGACGGAGAGCTTTGAGCTTTGCATTGACACAATTCATCACTTCTAAACGCTGCGCCTCAATTTGTCGGTACATGTCTGAAAAGGGAATCTTATTGATTTGCTCATAGGTGTATCCTTTGCCAGCCAATACAGTGAAACGGATAGCAAAGACGCCACAGTTAAATGAATCCCATTGCTTTTGGTCTTTTAAGACCGAAGGAGGTACATTTTCACTGTCCTTTACATCAATTGTCCATTTATCTCCGGCACTATCATTAGCTTTTAACCACTCTAATGCCTGATTTAATCGTTCTTTTACTTTCTCTTCTTGTAGATTGGGCTTTTGACTATCCAAATAGGAGATAGTATTGTTGCCGAAGTTAAAATGGATACAGGTCCAATGCCTTCCTTCGATAAGACCGCCGAAATGAGGACTACTGACATTGATATTTAGTGAAGCCACAGCTTTATTGTTCGCTTCCAAGATTTCACGGAGTGACAGGTCCTTGGCTGACCCTTCCTGTTTTTGTCGTATGGCCTTCTGTACCAGTATTGGGTTGTCAGTCTTAAAATTCTCTACTAGTCGCTCAAAAAAATTTGGTTGTCCCTCTTTTACAGGAACTAACCAGCTATCCTTTTCTACACCTTTCTCATCTTTTTCGACATGGCCATCTTGATCCACAATTTTACCAGCATTCTCTTCCAATATGGAAAAGCCAGCATTTAATATCACTGCGCGATTATCGGTCAGGTTAAAATCCTGGGAAAATAGATTGAGATGGTTCGCCGTCAGTTGTTCTGCTTCATGTAATTTCGCTTCCGATAGACAACGTTGAAAAATGTAGGTAATCGCCCCCAGTATGTTGTCTTTTATCAAATGAAGAATCGTATATCTTTTATTTTCAGATGCTTGAGCAGGAGCAGGCTGAGGAGCGTTGCTGGAAGGGCTCGGAACTTGACCAACAAATCAGAAGATTTAATTACTACATGCCGTTTTATGAAAACAAATTGTTGTCCTCCGACGGGTGGGTCTGTGTAATGCGGAGAAGGTGTACTATTTACTGGAGAAGTGCCCATATTACCCCCCCTAATTCAATATTAATTGTACGATTATTTATTTTATTTTGCAACTTACAGCAACATGCTTGATCATAATTAAGTATTGATGAAGGGATAAGAGGATTCATTTCAATATCTCTTATTGCTACTGCGGGGGTGGCAGCTGTTGGATCAGTTGAGGTAGCGAGAGAGTCTCTAAATAACCAAGAAAAGAACAGCCCTTGAGAAGGGCTGTTTTGAATCTATTAACTATCTGCAATTTTGATAATAGTAAGCCCTGCTACACTGGTTAGTAGAGTGTTATCAAACGCGCTAATTTCTAACTGAAGTATCGCTCCAGCCTCCAAGTGTACAAGTGTTTGACCACTAATAGTACTAATTCTGAATGAGCCTGATGGAAAGCTTTCAATTTCGACTGATGAAGGAATAAGGGCATTCATTCCAACATTTCTTATGGCCACTATTGCGGTAGCAGCCGTTGGATCAGCAGGGGTAGTGAGACCTAGCTGCCATTGGATGGAGTATAGACCGCTTTCATGAACTTGAAATTGGCTATATTCTCCTGCGACAGGGTGGCTAATTCCTAATGGAGGCAGCACATTATTGTTAAAGATGAGGGCCTGAGTGTCTCCTGGCGGGATTGTTTGGCGAAGACTACCCACGACATCTGCGCAAGCATACATAGGCGATGGGCAACAAGGTTTTTGCTTGGCACTCACTTTTTGTTCCAAACTTGCCGCAGGTGCCTTATTTTTATTCTTTTTACTTTGTCTTGCACTCAGGTCTGTCTGTAATATGGTTGCCGCAATAAGAAGAAGGCTACCCAATACTGTTACTAATCTTTTCATTTTTTACTCCACATATGTTTGTTGTTTATGCTGCGACTCTGGAAATAACCAGCGTAGGATTCGTGATATACACGCCATTTGGCGACGGGGAAGCAGCTTCCATATCTATAATCGTACCTGCTGGCAACTCTACAAGTGTTTGTGAGGTATCAGTCACGATAACAGCCTGAACAGCGTCTGCAACACGAGACTCTCGGAGCAATATCGTGTTTGCAGTCACGTTGCGCAATTGCACATACACCCAGGTGGGATCTGAGGGATTTATCGCTTGAGCATTTGTATGGAATTGGATCAGGTACTTACCATCTTCCAACACTTGAAATTGCGTGTCGTCGCCAGACACCGGATGAACAATCCCTACCGGTGTAACAACGTTTATTTCGAGGTGGATCGGATAAAAAACCAGTCCAAAAACAGAAGAGAACGGTATTGTTTGCGTCTGCTCAGAATGCCCGCAAGCATATAGAGGAGTCAGACAGTTTTCACATAACTTGTCGCATGTACATCCCTGTGCATCATTTAAGGAGCGTTGCTTTTTTGACAAAGCTACTTTTCGATATGCTTGATGTTTGCTATGATTTTTTGCTGAGACATCTGTATGGACCAGCATGGTCGCCATAAACAGGATTCCGATAATAAACGATGCAGCTGTTTTCATTGTTTGCTCCATTTGTTAAAAATATTTTTTAGAACGTTGTCTATTTGTTCCAAGCCAATTGACTAGTCCGCAATTCGTATAAACGAAATAGTTGGGTCAATAATTAAAAATACTCCAGAAGAGAGCTGTGTGACAGTAGCTTGAAGTTGTACGGTAGTGCCGGCGATGAGCCTCACAAGTGTTTGTCCAGCAAGTGATCTCGGATTATTATCTGGGAATTGTGCGTTCAATTCCGAGGAATCAATCGTTGTATTCGTGAGCAGGTTGAAGAGCTGAATTGTTGCCTGCGAAGTCCCTGAAGCATTCACTGTTTGCAAAGACATATGCCATTCAATTATATACATGCCACTCTTCCCTACTTTGAAGGAGGCCGAATTTCCGGACACGGGGTGGGCAATTCCTTTATGTGGAATGACATTTTCTGCAAAAAGAATCGGCGTTGCAGTATTAGTAACGCTTATCGCTTGAGTACCAAAGATGCTACTGTCGGTATGTGCCGAAGCAACTCCAAGCGCAACAGCACACTCCTGACAGCATAAATTTCTACTGCTGCTACTACTGCTACTGGAAGAATGGGCAACTTCTACGGGCGGTTGCTTGTTTGCATGCCTGGCCTGAATCGGCGCATGAGAAACAGTGGTGAGAAAAAAGGCTCCCACTATAGTGACAATGACCTGCTTCATAATTTTGCTCCTATTGTAAGCAATGAATAATGGTTGATCCACAAACGGATGAACTCGACTTTGTACAATTTTGGCAAGGTATTCCATAGTGAGTCGCCTCACCAAAATTGTACAAAGTCAAGATGAGAACAGACGGAATCATAAAAAAATACTTAATATTGTCAAGATTTTTTTACTTGATAGTGCGCTTAGGTAATGGAATGCAAAACACCGCCATCCGTGCGTACAGCAGCTCTATTGATGGCAGCTGCATGGATGCTGCATAGGAAAGCAACAACTGTCGCAACTTCATCTGTTGTTGCTATTCGATTAAGTAATGAAGTAAGTCTTAGAGACTATCTTCGAATTAATATTCATCGATTTTTGGGATTATTTCTTCCCGGGAGGCGACAAAAGATCATAGACGCGATTTGTACTTGGCCGAGAACTTTCTTACAGCAGCTTTATGAAGTGTAAGTGTGCGCTCCATAGCCTTTAAGGACACTTCTGATTTGCTCATCTATTTTTTCGATGAAGATGCTGTGCAAACCATTCCTTAGCAATTGTTGCGACCTGTTCTAAGCAGCCTGGCTCTTCAAAAAGGTGTGTGGCATTTGGGATGATTTCAAATTTTTTTAGACAAGCTAGCTGGGCAAACGCTTTTTGATTTAATTCGACGACACCAAAATCACTCTCCCCCACAATGAACAGGGTCGGAGCAGTGACATTATGTAATATATGCATGGCTAGATCGGGACGTCCGCCTCGGGAAACAACTGCTTGAATTTCTTTAGCGATCTCTGAAGCTACTCGAAGAGCTGCGGCTGCTCCTGTACTAGAACCAAAAATTCCTAAACCAAGTTTTTGTGTGTCGGGTTGAGTTTGTAACCATCGAACCACAACAGTTAATCGATCCGTAAGAAGGTCAATATCAAATCTTGTTTGATAATTTTCATCCTCTTGTTTGGAGAGCAAGTCAATAAGTAGCGTTGCTAATCCTGCCTTATTTAAAACATCGGCTACGAAATTATTGCGAGGAGATAATCTACTGCTACCACTTCCGTGGGCAAAAAGCACAATTCCTTGAGCGGATTGCGGAATCTTCAGCATTCCTTCCAATATGACATCTTGATGTGTTATCCGGATTAATTTTTCCATGATCTTCGTATCCATTTTATTTTAAATTTTGTCCAGAATAGATTTCAAAATTTCGCAGATGAGATCGAGAATAACTTGGAC
>CAYOTQ010000077.1:0-6654 GCA_964406915.1 uncultured bacterium | reverse complement strand
TATACAAGATCAAGCGCGCATCGGCTACAAGCAGAAAACCTCAGGAATGACAGAAATTCGGGATATTCCAGAAAGAAACATCCTACGTAAAGCTTTTTTGCGTTTATTAGTACACGTTCGCAAGCTGCCAAGAAACGCTCAAATACATCCCAAAGATATTTTATTCGATACCATCCTTCCACAGCTCAAGGGAAAGTTTGTCACTGCAGATAATGATATCAATGAATTTCTCTCTCCTCAACATTCCGGCACCTGTACCTATCGATCTACTCTTGCTCTCATGGCAAGAAACATGGATAAAAAAGACTATAAAATCTTTAAAACCAAATTCAAGCTCTTTTGCCTTGAGCGCTTTGCTCCATCTCTGAAACAAGCTGCAAGCGCACCTGTTTCTGCAGACACCTACCAACAGTCCGTCACTCTCTTTTCTGTCGTCTCTCGAGGAATTGAAAAATTTGCCGCCGCTATCCGCAAGAATGAATCACAGCTATCACAAGACGACTTGCAGTATGCAAGGCGCACTTTTTCTCTCTATCATCAGAAGCTCGCTGCCTTTCAGAAGCAGATACAGGCATATGAAAAGCAGAACGCTTGCCAGATACCAGGCAAAATCGAGCAGGAAAAAGCAACACTCTCTTTAAACTACCTGCATGTACCTGCACCTACAGCAGCGGCCGTCACAGTCCCGTATGCTAGCTCTAAGCTACAAGATGGCATACAGGCCATAAATGCCATAGATGGAACAGCTCTTACTCTCAAGACAGCTTTTAGTTGTATTGAAACTATGCCTTTACAGCAAGCAACTATAGCGTTAGATCATCTATGTAAAAAAATTGGCAGCATCTCCCAATGGCAGCAGATGCTCCAAAGACTTACAGAGTCAGAAAAGCAAGCTCTTATAGACAAACTTACAAGACATACAAAGGATCTCCTCAAAGAAATTACCCACCCTTCCCATCAAAATGGCCACCAGATGGCTCTTTGTCTGCACCTCCTCACCATGTACGAACAGCTCTATCTCTCTTTGGGAAAAGAAAAGTGTATTTTCTCTTCATTATCAATCTTAAAAGATCTTGAAAAATCTCTTCACCTGCTAAGACTCACCGACCCATTTTGGGTAGAGCGTATGCAAGAACTCGTCGTCCATCTGCAACAAAACAACAGTGCCCAAAACCCCTTTTCGGCATGGAGGCTCGACTCCAAACAAAAGAACGCTACCTTTAACCTCACCACAGAGATGGTAGCAGATATACAAGATTGGTATGACAGCCCCCAGCAGCAGACAATCCGAGAAGCTATAGACAGTGCAATTGCTGTCGACAGAGCACTTCAAAATGAAGAGATTGAAGAAAGGATAATTTCTGACAGTAAAAACTTGTATACTAAACTCCTGGACGCCGAAAAAGAGCTGGCCAAGACTGAGGCACAGATCGAGCAAAAGGCAGGCGCATATACCTCGCAAGATCCAGAAGAGTGCCGCAGGCAGTATAAGGCTGTGCAAGTGCAAATGGATGCGAGTGAAGAAAAACTCAGCCAGCTGCGCCTCAAAAAGACAGAGCTCTGTCGTCTGCAGGAGGACTGCGAAAATAATGCCGCCATCCAAAATACGAAGGCCTCTCTTGATCAGGAAAGAAAACAGCTGCAGACTTTGCGGACGCAATGTATCGCTCATGCTAAAGAAGAGATGCGCAGGCACACGCTACAATCTCAGAATGACGCTTCCATAACTATCGAAGACCTCAACAAACAGACAAAAAGACTCAAACAAACAATAGAAGATATAAAGAAGCAACAAGGCAGTCTGCAAGATACCGTTGAAAAACAGGTAAGACAAAATGACTCAAATCATTGGCCAGAGGGATTTGAAGACAAGCAAGGCCTCTCATCACAATACAAGATGTCATTTTTTTTCTCTAAGGCTGATTGGATATCACGCAATTTGCAACAGATGCAAAGGAAACTGCTCACCGCCCCACTGAGTAAAAAGCAGCAACAACAACTCTCAGCAGCCTTAAGCAAGACCCCTCCTGACACCCCTCTCTTTCCCACATCCTTTTCCGAATGTTGCCGGATTGCTCTGGGAGCACGAAACCTCCTAACAAAACAAAACCCGATTGATATCAGTTTTACCTTTGACCTCAAAGATCGAGAAAAAAGCGCAATACGCGTATTTACAGGAGTGCAGTTTGAAGCTCCTGCTTCGAGTGACTTTACAGCTTTTGATCCCTATATACTGCAAATTGAAGATATTTTCTTAAAGTATCTCTACGCAAAGATCTTTAGCACACGATATGACGAAGGCAGTGTGGCCTCTCATGCCCTAAATGCCGCACAACAGATCGACACACCCTCTAAAAATATTGACGAGTGGAAACAGTGGCTTTCGATACGCTGCTGCAAAGAGACACAGCTCTATGCAACCCTCAATTACTTTAGAGAAAACCAGGACAAACTTGACAGCCCAGACTGGCTAACGCTATTTCAGTCGCTCCTATTTGAAGGAGATATTCTCTTAGAAGAGCTGAAGAATTTTCCCCATGCAGCTATACAGATCCGAGAGTTTTTCCAGCAGCAGATACAAAATGCCATAGCACTTGACAATACCGCCCGCGCTGCTAACCTGTTGTGGCTAGCTTCAGAAGCTGAAAGATATGCGGGACATGCTGCCTCAAAAGAGCCTGTCCTTACACTCGAGTATATTGACACCATTTTCCCTGCCCTTCTCAACAAGTCTAAACAGATCCATAAAGGAGTGCTTGCAGAAAGCCTGCAAGCGGTTGCCAGCAATCTCTTAGCTTATGAAAAGGACTCACAAAAGCAGCAGCGCCTCATGGCCTATCACCATTTTGGGGTGATTGTCAGCAACCAAAAACAACAACAACCCCGCGACCGTGTTGCAGAAAGGAGCAAAAATGCACAGACTGCCAACCAAAAACGCCTGGAGCTTTTTGGGCTGCTGCAAAGAAATGAACAGCTACAAGTAGTGGCCCATGTTGTTCCTCTGCTTCAGCAGTTTTTTCCGGACCTAAACCTTCAACACCTTGCCATTCAACACGAATCGCCCATGCGGTTTGCCCTCAATTCTACTGTCTCCGTAGACATTGCCAGTGGATTTGTATTTAAGAATAACATCATACAAGCTTCTAAAGACCAGCCTATTCCTTCAAAATTTCGAGCATTTGACCAGCTGCGCGAGCTGCTCACTGGCAAAGAGATCGACTCTCTCTCTTGCAGTTTTTTAAATCCACAAAACACAAATGCCATCCTTATTAATGACCCTAAAAGACATCGAGAGCTCTATGTCTCACTCTCTCCTGAGATAATCTCTATTCGCCCTGAAGCGACATTCAATACCTGGTTTCGGCATCTGCCATACAGCCAAGCACCTTATCCGCAGCGATATTTCAAACAGTTCAATGCAGCTCAGACAGATAAGGTGCTGCATTTTTATAACCAACACTCTGGAAAACTCACCTATTTCAGAGATAACGATGGGATATACAATGCAGAAGACCCTTCTTTGACACTTCGAGTGCCAACAAAAGGCACTGTCGCCTCCTTTTTAACCCGGTTTGAAGACCCTGAATGTATCCTTCTATGGGGTAAAAAGAACTCTCCGGATCTTCACACCATTGAGCTGCCTCGCCATAGCTTAAGTTTTACTGTAAATCAAGCAGGCGATTGGGAATGCAGCCAGATGAAAGGATGGCAGCTTGCCAAAGAACAGTATGTTCCTGGCTTTGGCCCCAATGAAGGCTTTCTCGTGCTGGAAAATCCTGTCACAGAGCAAAAGAAGATCCTCTTTCCTGAAATACCTGCTGAGGGGCCTGAGAAAGAAAAAAATCAAGCGCTCTTTTCGCCCTATCAACACAACTTCGAGAAAGAAAAAAATCAAGCGCTCTTTTCGCCCTATCAACATAACTTCAAGGCCGTGCAAAATCGCCTTGAACTAGCTTATAGGGAAAATGTGATCGATCCAAATAGTGCCCATGGCCGCAAGCTACAGCCGCAATCTGAGAGAGATCGTTACTTTTTGGCAAATGTATACCTTACGAAAGGAGCTCTGAATGAAGCTGAAGAGCTTCTCTTTGATGCTAAAGCAGAAGTCACCTCTCGGCCATTCACTAAGGATGAAATCGCACTCTTATGCCAAATTCTTACCCAAAAGACATTAGACATCTCGCCGAGGCTGGCAAAGATGCAAGTACACCTCCAGTATCTCCTCTTGCGAAACATCGAACAGTTCCCCCCGCAAGACCAGCGTATCATAGAGACTCTTCAACCTATCAAGGATCTCAATAAGCCATTTCAGAGGTATTTAGAAGCTCTTTCTCACCTTCACCCTCTGGATCCTCTTGAAGAACAACTAGTACTCCAATCTCTCAATCGCACTGATGTCATGAGTATACGCCTCAACCAATTGATAAGCGGACAATACCCTTTAGATGTCAAGACAAAGCGCAGCAAATCCGCAAAGGCAAACAAAACAGAAAAATCAAAAACATACTCAGAAAAACAATTAGGAACATTTTTTGTTCCAATCGTCAAATGCCAAGCTTCTTGCTGCGATCGAATCAAGTACTGGTTTTTACAGCATATCCGCAATGCATTGCCATTCGATCCTACCACTTGTGAGACCCTCCCTGCAAATGAGCAATATCTCTACAGCAGGCTCTTGCTAACAGAATGTGCACACATTGACAAAGACGAGGCCATCCGTCGAGGCATCTATCAAGCTCTGACCTATTTTCACTTTTCGCAAGATCCAGATCTGCGACTCCTTGGTGATCTTGGCTTGTACGAAGTACACAACAACAAAGACATACTCAAAAAATGTGACAATTTTTTTGAGTCTAACAAACAAAGCATCGAAAAAGATCCCAATTACGACCTTGCTTTCATGCTCAGCGTGTACATTAAGGAGATCAAGGAGTTTGAGATCAATATACCACACATCTTTGAGGAAAAATCCAGCCGTACTGGCGCCGTGCAAGCCACAAAACAGCACGTAGTGCCTGTCACAGCTCCGACACGCTACGATTTGTCATTTATGAAGCATGTTCCAGGCTCCTTACTTGCAGCCTCAGATGAGCAAGAGGTGGGCTCCCAGAAAATAGCCTCGAGCTTTTTTGTTTTGAGGGCTCCTAGAGGGGCGCAAAGCACTATCACAGCAGAAACACTTGTTCTTGATACTACCAACGACCTTCTCAGACCAGAATTTACACGCCTGAAACGTGATATTGAAGTCGCTAGTAAAATTGAGCGTGCCAAAGAGTATGACTTGCAACCACAGATGACCACAGGCACTCTAAAAGCAGCTCTCAACACGCGCGCTCATACAGAGCGCAAAAAACTCCATCAAATGCAAAAGATCATCGAAGAGACTGTGTCTACTCTTATGCAATCAGACACAGCTCTATTTTCTACAGATTCTAAACAGCTGGAAATTCCTACGATTGATGACCTTGTCATCTTAGCTGCAAAAGACGACTGCAGCGAAAAAATCTTTCATGATACAGGTCCGTCAATGCTCCAAGCAGCGGTCCCACAACTAGCGCCAAAGGGAAAAGCTACTCTTCAAGAATATATACATGAATATCTGACACAAAAAATTGTGGTGCAGCAACTCGAAAGAAGCGCAAGGCTCCTAGAGGGTCCTGCCGATGAAATTCTTACAGACGAGCAGCTGCAGCTGGCTGCACGCACTATGGATGCCACAGGAGCCTACGATGTGGCCAGTCCTGAAGGCATGCTCTTTCAGGTAATTGAAAGCACTCTAGATCTTCGCCTGCGCAAAGATCAGGTAGACAATATTCGACTTTTTATAAAATCCTACGGAGTTTCTAATGAAGTGCTCCAGATGATTATGGGAGCTGGCAAAACTTCGGTCCTACAACCACTTCTTGCGATTTTGCTCGCAAGACCCGGCCGCCTGTCTGCTGTGGTTCTTCCTCCGGCACAACTTGAAGCAGTAAGGCAGACTCTTAGTAAAACCCTCAGCACCGCCTTCAATTCTTTAGTCTTTAGTCTTCCTTATGACAGAGAAAAGGCAAAAGATCCGAGATACCTCGCAATGTATGAACGCAAGCTGCAAGAAGTAGAAGCGCGAAGAGGCTGCATTCTTTTTTCACCGCAACACATTCATTCCATCCTGACAAGCCTCTATGAAGCCTACTACGACAAAGATTTTGACAGAGTAAAAAAAATCTCCAATATCTGCTCGGCTCTTAAGAATAAAACCAACTTGCAAATCGACGAAATTGACTGGGTGATGAACCCTCAAGTTATTTTTAAATTTCCTGTAGGTGCTGGTCAAACTGTTGATGCAGCGCGTGCAGACGCCGTGTCGGAACTGCTCATTCATCTTGTTCAAGACAGAGAGCTTCTCTCGCAGGTGTCTTTTGATTTTGCACAAAAATTCAATAACACCCCTCAGCAAGGCTCTGCAATAACGCCGGAAAATTTTAATAGCATCATCAAGCCAAAGCTTGCACACTATGCTCTTGATATTTTGGAAAAACGCTATCCGACGTTCCAGCAGCTTCTTGCACAAGACTCTCAACACTATATCTCTTCATTTCTTTGGCAAACGACACCTCTGGATGATGCCATAGCCAAAGCAATGACGACGCAGCAAGCGGCACGCCTCTTTGC
>CAYOTQ010000076.1:0-6658 GCA_964406915.1 uncultured bacterium | reverse complement strand
GCAAACGAATATGGGATGGTCCATTGGTCGTGCTGGTAAATCGTCTCAGTGCCTCTGCTGCTGAGATTGTAGCTCAGGCTCTGCAAGATTATGGTCGCGCCATTGTGGTAGGTGATAACCATACCTTTGGCAAAGGATCGTTTCAAATTTTCACCCTCACCACCACAGGTAACGAAGTAGATCCCCAGGGGGAGTATAAAGTGACAAGGGGCTGTTACTATACAGTATCAGGAAAAACTCCGCAGCTCACAGGTGTGCAGGCAGATGTTGTGGTGCCAGGTGTCTTTGCATTTGAGGAAGTTGGTGAAAAGTTCACAAAGTATCCATTAAAAAATGACACGATAGAGCCTAATTTTATTGATACGTTGAGCGATATTCCATTTTACCAACGCGAACAGATCCGGAAGTTGTACCAGTACGATTTGCAAACTCCAATCATTCAATATACCCCGTTTCTAGGCCAGCTACGGAAAAACTCCGAACGACGTATCAGTGCCAATGAAGGGTATCAACAGTTTCTCAAAGAAGTAAAAACTCCTGAAAAGAGCTCTGACAGCAAGACCTACTCTTGTGATTTCCAACAACAGGAGGCTATGAATGTGATGAAAGATCTCATTTGGCTTACTGAGAATGCTCGCTCAGCCACGAATCAGTCCCAATCCGAACAGGCTGCGCAAAAACAAGCGGCCTGAAAGAAGGCTGCTGCAATTCATAATCTCGCTGTATTCCATCGAGAGAAAAACCGAGAACTCAGGTTATTATGAATTGGAGCAGCATGCCCTGATGCATAAAACGGCCACTTGTGCTATCATACCCTGAAATTTTTAGTGAGAAAGGAAGAGTATGACTGTTCGTGTTCGAATTGCTCCCTCACCAACGGGAGATCCGCATGTAGGCACCGCTTATATTGCACTGTTTAATCTTATTTTTGCCCGCCACTTTGGTGGAAAGTTTATCTTGCGTATTGAAGATACTGATCGCAGCCGTAGCAAGCCAGAGTATGAAGAGAATATCTACAAAGCCTTAAGATGGGCTGGCATCGCGTGGGATGAAGGGCCAGACATTGGAGGGCCATTTGGGCCCTATAGACAATCTGAGCGTACGGAAATTTACAGAAAATTTTGTTACGAGCTGGTTGCGGCAAATAAGGCCTACAAGTGTTTTGCTACGGCAGAAGAGCTTGCAGAAATGCGGGAGATTGCAAGTCGCCAAGGCAGTAAGCAGGGGTATGACAGGCGCTATCGCAATCTGAGCGAAGATGAGATTCGCCAGAGGGAGGAAGCAGGCCAGCCTTTTGTGATTAGACTCAAAGTGCCGCTATCTGGCGAGTGTGTCTTTGAAGATGCTATTAAAGGAAAAATCAGCTTTCCTTGGGCAGATATTGACGATCAGGTTCTGCTCAAATCTGATGGATTTCCAACCTATCATTTGGCCAATGTGGTGGATGATCGTCTGATGGGCATCACGCATGTAATTCGTGGCGATGAGTGGATTAGCTCGACGCCCAAGCATGTACTCCTCTACGAAGTGTTTGGCTGGAAGCCGCCAGTCTTTATGCATATGCCGCTCTTGCTTGGAAAAGATGGCAAAAAACTCTCTAAGAGACGCAACCCTACCTCAATTTTTTACTATCGTGACACGGGCTATCTTCCTGAAGCATTTGTCAACTTTTTGACACTTATGGGATATAGCATGAGTGACGGACGCGAGATCTATTCCCTGGAAGATATCATCAAAGAGTTTGATCCAAAGCGTTTTGGCGTGTCTGGAGCTGTATTTGATGTGCAAAAATTGGATTGGATTAACCAGCAATACATAGTGAAAAACGTGCCTCAAGAGATGCTGTGGCAACGTCTAAAAGATTGGATGTTCCATGATGATTTCATGAAACGGCTCATGCCGCTCGTACATTCGCGGATGAAAAATTTTAGTGAGTTTATTGAACTTACTGATTTTCTCTTCATCACTCATATGCGCTATACCCTAGAGCTTTTTACCGTTGAAGGCGTTTCTCTAGAAAAGATAGCAGCTCTCTTGCAGGTGATGATATGGGAAATGGAAAAAGATGATGCATGGACAAGTCAGGCAGCTAATGATGCATCGCGCCGCGTTGCTGATTTATTCCAGGTAAATCATAAAAAATGTGTCATGCCTGTGCTGTTTGCAAGCCTTATGGGCAGACGTCATGGATTGCCATTATTTGACTCTCTGGAGCTTCTTGGAAAAGACAGAACCCGCGTGCGCTGGCTCCAGTCAATGGACTTTATTGGCGGACTGTCTGCAAAGAAGCAAGATGCCCTGAAGAAGGGATGGGAAAGGGGCGAGCTTCCTCATACTCTGTTTGAGCCAAAGCAATGACGACGACGTATGACAGACATGCGCCTTTTGCATCAAGGCTTTTGAGTCGCTATCGTCTCAACAAAACTGGCTCTACAAAAGAAACTTGGCATGTTGTGCTAGACCTGCAAGGGTCTGGCATTTCTTACAGGCCCGGTGATAGTATAGGAATCTGCCCTCAAAATGACGCGCAGCTTGTGGGTGCAATGTTGGCTGCATGCCGTTTTGATGGTTCTGAAGAGGTAAGGGACGAAAGAAACCATACCACATATTGTATGCGGACATGGCTTGCGAAAAGAGCCAACTTGGCTGTATGCAATCGTAAAATAGTCCACGAGCTGGCAGCTAGGTTGCCAGAGGGGTTAAAGAAAGAACAGCTGCAAGAGCTGCTTGCTCCAACGCATGAAGAGGCTCTGAAAGAGTTTTTGCATCTCTGGACTGTTCCTGAGCTTTTACAGCATCATTTAGAAGTAACATTAGAGCCTCAGACGCTTGTTCATATGCTCCAGCCGCTTCTGCCGAGGCTGTATTCTATCGCCTCGTCTCAGGCATGTTGTGAAAACGAAGTTCACCTCACAGTCTCCAGAGTGCGTTATGAAGTACATGGACGCAAACGTCTTGGGGTCTGTTCACATTTTTTATGCGATATGATAGCCCCTGAGAGAGATGAGGTTCCTATTTATCTACAGCTGACTAAGGATTTCTTGTTGCCTGAAGATACGGCTGCCAGCGTCATCATGATAGGTCCCGGTACGGGGATTGCCCCATTTCGGGCCTTTATGCAGCAGAGGATGCAGGCAGGCGCTCATCGAGGCCCCAGCTGGCTCTTTTTTGGAGAGAGGCATCAGACTCATGATTTCTTTTATGAAGAGTTTTGGCAAGAGCTTGTCGCCTGTGGAGCCTTAAAGTTAAATACGGCATTTTCTCGTGACCAGGAGGAGAAAATCTACGTGCAGCATAGGCTATGGCAAGAAAGAAAAGAGATTTGGCGATGGTTGCAAGAAGGCGCTCGGATCTATGTATGTGGAGATGCCGAACGGATGGCAAAAGATGTCGATGCAACTCTTCAGGATATTGTGGTGGAAGAAGGGGCAATTTCTCGTGAGGCCGCACGTGCCTTTCTTACTTCTCTTCGCAAGGATAAGCGTTACTTACGAGATGTCTACTGAAATAACCGTGAGGATAGCTTGGCAAGATACCCCTTCGCCGCAGCCTACGTCAGAAAGACCATCTCCTGTGATGGCCGTGATCCCGATAGAATCTGAGGCAATACCAAGTATGCGGGCAATGTTTGCCTGCATCTGTATGAGGTACTGGTGAAATTCAGGACGTTTGGCTTCTAAAGCAATTGCTACATGAGCAATCGTGTGATGAGGCAATAGACTTTTTAGGAGAGTAACGGCTTCTTTCAAGTAAATTTCACTATCTGTAATGCCCTCTTTCAGGCAGAGATCGGCAGCGATGCCCTCGATTATTTGAACACCTATTAGAGAACTGATCGCATTGCACAGAGCGTAGAAGACCACATCTCCATCGGATTTGGATTGAAATCCGGGGACGTCATCAAAAATGATACCAGCAATCACACAAGGTTTTGTGGAATCTTGAGAAAGAAATCGATGTTTACTTTTTCCAAACCCGATTCGTGGTGTTATTATCATAATTTCTCATGCTAGTTGGCCGCTAAAGTGGGAGTCTACGCTCTCACTTTAGCAACAAAATAATGAATGCTTATATCATGGAGGCTGAATGGGAGACAACTTCTACATAGCAATTCCACAATTCTTGCTCTACTCTTCCTTGTCTGATAGAAGAAATAAGCTCTCGTTTAATCGTGCGAAGATCTTTCTTTGGCATTAATTTGCGTACGATGTCTTTATCGCCAATAGAACGCGCCATGTTGAGAATCTGTTCAATATCATGTTTGGTAAGAATGATTTGGTCTTTTTTCTTGCGAGATCCGCGAGCGGCGCGTTGCTTTGGAGGAATTGTGACAGGTCGATCAGAATTTGTGATGAATGTCTTAATCATTTCACCAAGTTGTTCTGGCAATTGTTGTTTCATCTTACGCAAAGTAAAATGATGCATATAGCCACCACTAGACATCGGAAGATAACGACAGAGATCATTTTCTTTTTTTCCACCAATCTTTTTGATTGCTGCGGCAATAAGATCTTCCAATTGTCGGCTTGAACTTGCCATCATTTCGCTTTGTTTTCCCTGTTGTGTGTACGTCATTTTCTTTCCTTTTGCTTAGTTGCAAATTGCAAGTCCTCTTAGCACTTGCAGTTGCTTGTTTTAATGATCGGCCAATTAGATAACAAACCAATCTTTCATGTGCAACAATTTTTAACTTGAAGCAAGATTTGGCCGATCGAGTAAAAATTTTAATTTTCAAGTTAATTGTTATGAAAACTTTGCGATTGTACTATTTTTGATATTTTAAATGGCAGTTTTTATTTCCATTCTTTGTTAAAATTGATCAGTGTTATCACTAACTATTGTGTTTTTTATATTCATGCCATGATTGCTAAAGAATATTCATCATTTTGTCGCTCTTGTATTGCTGCAAGCTTGTGTTCCGTCAAGAATTGCTGTACACTGAAAGAACTTTGCTGGATTGAGGTTTGTATGAAAAAGATCGTGCTCCTATGGGTACTGATTGTGACAATAGCGAGCTGCGCTTCGAATAATTCGGAGCAAAATACACTCAGGCGCTGGATGCAACAGGACGGAAAATTGAAAGTTCTCTGCACGACTGCAATGATTGCAGATATCGTGCAAGGAGTGGGTGGAGATAAAATCGACTGCCTGACGCTAATACAAGGGGCAAGCGATCCGCATTCGTACCAGCTTGTCAAGGGAGATGATGAGAAACTTTCCAGAGCGGATGTCATTTTCTATAACGGACTTGGATTGGAACATGGGCCTAGCCTGAGGGCTGCTCTAGAAGGGAGTCCAAAAGCTGTGGGGTTAGGAGACTATGTCAAGAAGGTGCGTTCTTCAGACATTGTCCATGTAGATAGTACTGTAGACCCACATATTTGGATGGACATCGGTTTATGGAAGGAAACGATTCCTTGTATTTTACAGACACTTGAAAAGGCTCTTGAACAGGGATCTTTTGCAAATAAATCCTTCCTAGAAAATAATGCCAAGGCACTTTCAGTCAAGTTACAATCCTTGGATAACGAAATCAGGGAGTGTATGAATGCGATTCCTCTTCAGGATCGCTATTTAGTGACTACCCATGATGCCTTTAACTATTTTACACGTGCCTATTTATGTCCAAAAGAAGAGCTGTCTACGGCTTTCTGGAGGCTTCGTTGTATGGCTCCAGAAGGGCTCGCTCCTGATAGTCAGCTCAGCACCGCAGATATCCAGCAGCTTACGGATCATCTTGAACATTTTAATATTCAAGTTCTTTTTGCAGAGTCAAATATCAGTCAAGATTCATTAAAAAAGTTGATCGATGCAATGGGAAAAAAAGGGCGCTCTGTGAGACTCGCTTCGAGAGCTCTATATGCAGACGCTATGGGGCAAGAAGGGTCAGATGCAACGACCTACAGCGGCATGATGCGGCATAATTCTCAAGTAATTGCCCGAGAGCTTACATCGCGGCCGTCTGCTTTGAACGTGGATAAGTGATATGATACCTGCTTTGAGAGTCTCTGGATTGACTGTACATTATCAACAGATGCCTGTCCTTTGGGATATTGGGCTCACTATTCCGCAAGGAAGCTTGGTTGGCATTTTAGGCCCGAATGGTGCAGGGAAAAGCACTTTTATGAAAGCGGCTCTTGGCCTCCTCGAACTTGCGTCTGGTGCCGTGTGGATACTTGAAAAGCCTCTTTCTGAAGTTCGAAAAAAAATTGCCTATGTCCCACAACGAGAGTCGATTGACTGGGATTTTCCCATTACCGTACAAGAGCTTGTGTTGATGGGGGCATACCCCAAACTGGGGCTTTTCTCATTTGTGGGGAAAAAAGAGAGAGATGCCGCTCTTGAGTGTCTTGAGATGGTCGGGATGAGTCAATTTGCAGATAGACAAATCAGCCAGTTATCCGGAGGCCAGCAGCAGCGTGCGTTTCTTGCTCGGGCGCTTTTGCAGCAAGCTGAGGTCTATTTTTTAGATGAGCCTTTAGCCGGGGTCGATCATGCAAGTGAAGAGATTATCATGCAGCTACTCCAAACCCTGAAGCAAAACCAGAAGACCATTTTTATGGTTCATCACGACCTCAATTCTGTAGAAAAATATTTTGATATCCTGCTGCTGCTCAATGTACGCTTGATTGCCTGTGGTCCAACGAAAGAGGTCTTT
>CAYOTQ010000075.1:0-6661 GCA_964406915.1 uncultured bacterium | reverse complement strand
ATGAGACTTTGAGGAAGGAAGCGTGATCTTTCCCTTCAATGTCGACGTCTGGACTGTATATGTACTCACAAAACACCTCCTTGTTTAAGCCTATTGAGTCCCTGTATAATCTCTGTCTCCCCCGCTGAGAAGGCAAAACGGATATAGCCCTCTGTGCCAAAAGCACTTCCAGCAGCAGTACCTACATGTAATCGCAGAGCTATATCCTCGCAAAGCGCTGCAGACTCCCCCTCCACTTTGATAAAGGCGTAGAGCCCTGCCGGCGGCTTTTCAATCTTTTTCTCAAAGAGGCTGTTGTAGGTAGAGACAAAACAGTCTCTTCTTTTTTCCATCGCCTCTCTCACATACGCAATCACCTCTGCTGCATTTTCAAGGGCTCCCACAGCTGCCCATTGGCTACAGAGTGCTGTACCAGTAATTGTTTGCGATAAAATAGCCGATACACTCTTCAGAGTTGCCGAAGATCCAAAGAGAAAGCCAACACGCCAGCCTGGCATCGCAAAATTTTTTGAACAGCTCTGCACTACATACACATGCTCTTGATGTTCTAAAAACGACCCGCATGAGACGAATTGCTGACTATCATACACAAGACCGCTATATACCTCATCGGCAACGACACCTATTCCTGCAGCTTGGGCTGCCTGCAGGATCTCTGCCAATTCTTGCCGGGTATAGAGAACGCCTGTCGGATTGCAGGGATTGTTGACGATCACAAGCTTTGTCCTCTCTGTCACATTGGCGCTAATGGCTTTTGCTGTCAGCTTCCATCCCCCTTGTTGCGAAGTGGGGATAACTTTGCATATGCCCCCTGCAAGACGAACAATGGCAGGATAAGAGACCCAATAAGGAGCTGCCAGCAGCACCTCATCACCCGGTTCAAGCAGCGCCTGCATAAGTGCTACGAGAGCAAACTTTGCGCCGCTCGTCACAAGCACCTGATTTTCTGCGTAGTGTGTCTGATAGAAGTTGTTCATCCAGCGGCAAGCAAGCACGCGAAGTTCCTGAATACCTTCTACAGGCGGATAGCGGCTCTGGCCCTGATCAAGATGTCGACGCGCAGCCTGAACAATAGAAGGATGCACAGCGAGCTCTGGATCGCCAGCTGCAAAGTTAAACACCTGTTGTCCTTGCCGCTGTTTTTCCTGGATGATCTGATTCATCGCCACTGTTGCTGATCTCATATGAGTGACTCCTTCCACTGTGTGAGAAATTCCCAAATAATTTCCCTGTTATTTTCAACAATTTCCTTTCGTAGCTCGGGGTTGTCTCGCGCCATTCGGGTAAAGGACGCAAATGACGGCCCTGCAATCTTGCACGCCTCTTTATCAACTGTTCGTACAAAGCAAAAAAATGCCTCTGATAAAATGCCTGGCACATGCGAGACCAACGCTGCTTTTCTGTCATGATCTTTTGCTTGCAAGCTGACAGGATGGGCGCCAAGAAACCGAATCAATTCCTCAATTTTTTCAAGAGACTCTACCCGGTTTTTTGCATGTGCCGACATGATCCAGGGCTGATCAGCAAAGAGAAGCGCCTGGCTTGCATGGCAGCCTTGAATTTCTCTCCCTGCCATTGGATGGCTGCTGACATAGTCTACCTTCTCATTCGTCAGTGCTTCAAAAGTCTCTGTAATCGCCTGTTTGACACTTGCCAAGTCAAGAACAATCAAGGACGTCTGACATGAGGCCACCTGCCGGGCAAGCCCGCATATGGTTGAAATTGGCGTTGCCAGAATGAGAAGCTCTGATGCAGCCGCAAGCTCTTGTATTGTATGATACTCCTGATCAATCCATCCCTGCTCCACAGCATAGGCATAGTCTTCTGAGGGGTAGATAAGAGAGCTTATCTGAATAGAAGGATCTTTTGTCTTGAGTCCTTTACAAAGAGAGCCTCCCATAAGCCCCAAGCCGACGATGCCTATACGGCGAAAAGAGAGTGTCTCTGAAGAAAGAAAGTGCTGCACCTTCTTAGAGGCCCCAAAAATGGCATGGTAGATCTCTTCCATACACTCTTGAAAGAGAGGATGGCCGGCTATTTCTTGCACGTGGTCAATCACTTGCTTTTCTCGTGCAGGATCTTGAATAGAAAGTAAACTTGCTTTTTTTACGTTTCCAATATCCTTGCACACCTTTATGCGCTCACGCAGCAAGGCCGCTATCTGCGTGTCGATGACATCAAGATGATGCCGAATGGCTTGAAGCATGTCCATGGTAACACCCTAAAATTTTTATTTTTGACACATGAGCCTGAAGCTCTTTTACAACTTCTTCCAACGCCCTTCTTTCTATAAATTCCACGTCCAGATAGAACTCGTACTCAAAAGGACGCGTGCGGAGCGGCCTCGACTCTATCTTGGAGAGGTTCATTCCTTTGTCTGCAAACAACTTCAGCACGTTGGCAAGTGCACCTGCTCTATTTTCAATATGGAGCAAAAGAGAGCTCTTTGTCGCCAAGTGAGAATTGTAGGGCTTCCACGTCGCAACACCAAAGCGCGTATAGTTATTTGAGTCATCCTGAATGCTTTTTTGCAGTATAGACAGCCCATAAAGGTCCGCTGCCTGGCAGCTTGCAATTGCCGCATAATGAGGACAGTTCAGCTCTTGGACTTCCTTAGCAGCAGCAGCCGTATCATAATAGACGCACGCCTCTATCCATGGATGGTCCTGAAAAAAGCGGCGGCACTGCTCAAGAGCCTTGGGGTGCGAGTAGACTTTTTGAATCTCGCTCAGAGAACCTGCAGGGTCTATACCAAGCAAGCAATGTTCTACCTTTACATAATGCTCTGCGCAAATTTCCACTTCGCTTGCAGCAAGCAAATCAAAGACTTCATAGATAGTCCCGATAAGGCTATTTTCAAGAGGAAGAATGGCATGCGTCGCCCTGCGTGCGGCAAGTTGCTCAAACTGCTGGCAAAACGTCGCAACTCCTATCAACTGTGCATCGCCCGTAAAGAGCGCTCTTGCCGCAATCGAGCTATAGGCACCATCAATTCCCTGGTAGACGACCCGGTTCATACGCTCACCCCACGAATCATCTCGAGAAGCTGCTGCATCTGATCAGGCGAGAGCTGCTGTTTGGCATCTGTCTTCGCTTTTTCAGGAGCTGCATGCATTTCCACAATGTAGCCATCGACATCATAGCCTACGGCCTGCCGGCATATTTCAACGACATTATCGGGACTGCCTCCAATATGAGAGGGATCTATCAACATCTTGAGTCCTGTTTTTGCTTTGACACGCATGGCCATCTCGAAGTCCGGAAGATTGCGATATCCTTGTGGGTTTGGCCATTTTCCTGGAGAAAAGCCGCGGTGGCAAAGAAGCAGGCGCTCACGAGGGAAGCCTGCCGAAAGAATATGTTCAGAAATGCCGATCCAGTGCTTTTCACATTCCCACATCTGGTTTTTGCACATCAGCCAAATTCCTGTATGTCCACGAGCGAGTATGGATGCTATCTTTTGCTGCTCGATATGGTTTTGATTTCTCGACCCTATCCAGACAAGCATTTTGGCACTACTTCCATACTGCTCAAGCGCGGTGACAACCATCTGGGCATGTTCTGCCGATAGAATTTCTGTGGCAGGTATAAGACCATGCGAGAGCGTCTCTTCAAGAAGAAGAGGCAGACTCATCCAGCCAAGGCCTTCCCAGCCAGGCTGTGTTCGCGGTTTCCATAGCGAGGCCCGAATCAGTGAAATCCCCATCTCTTTGAGATGCTGCACGCATGATCGAAGCTGCTGCCTTGATTCCAGCGCACAAGGACCTGCAATGATGAGCGGGTCTGCAAGTGTTGGGTCAAGTATTTGTTCAGATATTGGTTTAAGTATTGGTCTCTCCATGTTTTTTTCCTCCATTGTTTTACAAAAAAAAAGCCCCGCTTTTTAGGCGGGGCTTGACTTCCTCTTGGCAAATGCTACTGCCAAAACATCATCGAACCTTGCCGCCACGGAAGTGGGGTAAAAAAGTAAAAGTAATACAAGTATTGGAAGGTCACGATCTGTTTTAACATATTTTTAAACTTAGTAATTTTTTTAAATTTCCTGTTATTTTTTGCCAAAAAAAAACCCCGCTTTTGGCGGGGTTTTGGATTTCAACTTGCACGTACTACAAGCGTCAGCCAGCCTCCCGCCACTCGGGTTCATTGAAAAAGTAAAAGTAATAAAAAGCAAAAGAGGCAATAGGCTGCATATAAATAAAAAAATCCTTTTGCAAAAGTGTATCTAATTTGTGAATTTTTGTCAAATTGGCAACCAGCTTTGGCAAAAAGTCTTGCCAACAACTCTTCGAATTCATTGATTTTTTTAATGGATCCGAAGCTTGGCTTTTGCAATACGCTCTTGCAAAAGCTGAGCCAGCTGCGGGTCACTGTCTGCTACACTTTGATAGTTCTTGTCTGCCCTTTCTAGCGATTCAAGTGCTTCATGATAGTCGTTGAGTGCTTCAAAACAGTTGGCAGCATAGATATGCGGCCAGAATGAGTCCGGCTTGCAGCTGTTTGCCATCTCATAAGCATTGATTGCCTGGTTGATGTTGCCAAGATGAAAGGCGGCATGCCCAAGGCCCAGCCAAAAGGCATACTGCTTAAAATCTACAGTCGTCAAAAAGAAAAAAGCAGCTTCTGCCTCGGGATGCAGCCCTACATCTACCAGCTGTTTTGCACCTCTGTAGAGTAGCTGCAGAGAATCATCAGTAATGCCAAGCAGCTCCTTCCAAGCAGTCCCTGTCTGGACCTGCTGCGACATTTGATGCAAAGCGGCGACGGTATCAAAGCGAGACAAACCGGAGCGTACATTACTCTCCAAGCTTCCAATATCAATTTGTGGATCTGTCTGTGCGAGCTCCTTGACAACATCAAAACAGCAGCAAAAACCATCGACACAACGCTTTTTCGCATAAAGCATATACTGACTCAGCTGATAGCCAATACGTGTCTCATGAGCTTCTTTACTCTCCAGGATATTTTCTGAAGCTGTCTGAGTCATCTTTTTTGCACAAGACTTGATGCTAGTTCCTATAGCTGCTTCAATCGCCTGTATCACCTCATTGTTTGCAGACATAGCTACTGCCTCTCTCGTAATTTCTGAGCCACAGCTGCCAGACAGAGCATTTGCACCTGAGATATATAGATTTTCCCCTCGGCAGAAAGGGGGTCTAAATTTGCCGGCAGGTTATACTTCGGAGCACCGGGAATTCTATTTGGAGTTGTGCTTGGAGCCGTAGAAAGCATGTCAGGAAGATGAGTTTCATAGGTAAACGCCATGTTAACAGGGTGTGATTTTGGCCCCGATGGCTCTTCAATTGGTGCTTGTGAAAATCCTTGAATGCCTGCCATAGATCTCTCTTGCCTCTTATTTGACTGTTTGAACCAAAAAATCAAAAGTCGTGCCTTGCACATCAAGCGCCCAAAAGGTACGCTCTTTTTTTGAAAGTTCGACAATTAACACCTGCTGCTTTTTTTCAGTATGGGCAAAATAGTGCTTATGTTTTTTATGTATTGTCGATTTTCGCGGCTCAACTCCCCAGGAGCCGTCGCCAAAATAGGTCACCCCTTTTTTGTGTCTCTTGTTTCCAAGCAACGGATGAGTGCGCTTGTAGGCGTGATTGTGGCTCTCAAAACAGGCATGTAGACGGTATCTTTCAAAGAGTGGAACCCAATGTTTTTTTATTCTTCCACTTACATATCCATCTACATTGGCAGTCGATGGGTAGGCTCCTACATGATAGATAGCAAAACGGTGGAGAAAATGCATACTCCCTTTCAGCACTGTATGCAGCCAGTTTGTTTGCAGTCCAGACACTGGCTGAGTGTGATCGGAATCCAAAAAGATAAACTGCGCATAGTCACCCATATCGCACGTATAGCGGGCACGCTCAAAAAAGAGATAAAAAAATGTCGCTGCCTCAGGACGAGCATAAAATGAGCGTTTCACTTCATGATTGCCAATTGTGACGAGCAGAGGAATCGTGCAGCCTTCGTCATCTTTCATATCGAGCATCCAGTAGCGAAAAAACTGCAGCCATTTTGCGCAATCTTCCCTAGGAGACCGTTTCTTGACAGCATAGGCAATATCTCCGCCAAGAATGGCAAATCGTGGGTTGGTCTTTGCCACCCGTTGGTTCATCTTGCGAAAAGCCTTTATCGACTTGTCGCATGCATCGCCGCCAACCGCAAAACGCACAGGAGTATCGAGTGACTGCGGCATGGTTCGAAAAGAGAGCGTCTGAGGCGCACGTGTCATCACAATACATTGATACTTTTGATTTGGCTGCAGATTTTGAAGCTCTACACGGTGAAGAAAGTACGGCTGATTTTCGGGCAAAGGCAAGCATGAACCATATGCTATTTTCCATCCATTATTGCCGGCTGCCTCACCGTCTTTTTGATACAGCAAGGTAGTTTCTGTCTCTTCTGTTGAGCTAATCCACTGCACAGTCATGCTGCTACATGGATCATGTGTCCAGGTAAGATAAATAAGAGGATCGACCAGCGATTCAGCTGCATAAAGAGGAGAAATGATGATGCACAACACGAACAGAAAAAATTTCATATGACACAACAATGCTTTTGAGAGTTGCGCACACCGAGAGTGCTCTGTGTGCGTTTAAACCCAAGTGACCACCATCTGCCGAGAGGGGCTGGCTGCGATGTCCAAATCTGT
>CAYOTQ010000074.1:0-6702 GCA_964406915.1 uncultured bacterium | reverse complement strand
CTGTGGAGCATAATTTTTGATGACGAGCTCATCAGGCGCTTTGCCTTTGCGGAACCCAGGAAGGGTGACTTCTTTTGCAATCCGCTTGACCGCTACCTTATGGGCTTCGCTGACGAGTTTTTTGGAGGCTTCGACATCGAATTCGACAATGCAGGCGGGCTTTCGGTGGATGGAAACTCGGACATCGTCATCGGATAGGATTTGCGGTTCTACGGCCGTCTGCTCCATGGTTCATTCTCCTTGAAACTTGTAAATATATAGCGGGTGATGAGGTTCGAACTCACGACCCTCACGTTGGCAACGTGATGCTCTACCGCTGAGCTACGCCCGCATGTTGATTCTTGCATACTTTCTCTACGCAAGAAAAGATCTATAAAGCCTACGCTTTTTGCCGTTTTTCGGCAAGAGCTTGAAATTGCCCAACAAAAAATGTTGATAAAATCGCGACTTTTTTGAATAAGGGGAACACTGCTGCTCTGGTTGGAAAAAAGACCAGCAGATGGACGTATAAACCCCGTAATATGAGAAGAACCATGCCTGCCTCTTTCCAAAATCAGACTCAACTATTGAACTTCCGCAAGATGAAGCATGATTTTTCTCCCCAGATAATTCGGGAGGGGAAAAATCTATACGACAATGCACCTCCAAAGGATGTATCTATCACCGAATTTACTGAAAAGACTGTCAGAATCTCAGCAGAAGTTAATGGAGCCTATGGAAATAGCTATTCTTGCGAAATTGAAATTGATCGCTGTGAATCTGAAATTCTCGATTCCAATTGCGACTGTCCCCATACCAGCGATTGCCTGCATCTGGCATGCCTCCTCTTTTATCTCGAAGAGCATTTTGATGCCTTAGTGCTTCAGTATTTTGAAGGAAGAAATAAAAACAAAGCCACTGCTAAATCGTCTTCAAATAGTGCGCCTCCAACTGCCGACAGCGAGGCATTGAAAAAGGTATTAAAGCAGGCGGAGAAAAAGGCAAAAGAGAAGAAGGAAAGAGAGAGAGAAAAACAAGATATTCAGGACTACCAGGTCTCTTGCTCGCTTCTTGGAAGGTCTGCCTTCTTTGTTCCTGAAGAAGAGTTCCACAAGGAACAGGCCGATATTTCCTTTGTCTTTATGCCCGTGGGTGCAGCCCCTTTCAAGCAAGTAGAACTGCAAATTGCGCTGCGTCTTCCATTTCGCTCAAAGCCTCTTGTGATTCAGCAGCCGCGGCAGTTCTTTTCCGCTCTGCAGGGGCAAGAGCCGTTTATGGTGGGCAACAGTCGATATGTCTTTGGTATCGACTCTTTTGGTCCTTTAAGTGAAGAAGTGCTCAAATCTCTACGCCAGCATGTCCACTTCCCTGAGCCAAAACAAGAAAAAGCACCTCGAACATGTGTCCTTGATCGTGAGGGGTTTGGTGAGATTTTGGCAGTTGCTTTTGATATAGCGCTCAACAATCCACAAATGAAGAAGCAGCATGGAGAAGATACAGAAACCTTTTCTCTTCCAGGAATTTTCTGGGAATCTCTGGAGAGTCCTCTGCACTTTTCATCAAAACGAGCAGAGCTCAGTTTTGCCATTCAGCATCTGACAGAGCCCGCGCCCAGGCTGCTTTTGTCCCCCTATCTTGCACTGGGAGGAGTGAGTCGATTTTCCGTAGATGAAACCATTCTCTTAGAGTGTAGCAAGCCAGGTGTCATTGCCGATGGACTCTACTTTCGCTTCCCATTGAATATAAAAAGACAGCATCTGCTGGAAATTGAAAGTATCCAGAAGATGGCCATTCCTGAGCAGCTATTTGGCTCATTTATAGAGAACTCCCTTCCTGAGTTGATGCGGTTTGTCAAAGTAGAAAACCATGATGTCATTGAGCAGATAGCCACACTGCCGCATCCTCAACAGGTGAACGCTCGCTGTGATCTAGACTATGCCCAAGGCTCTTTGGAAGTCGCCCTTCATTTTGTATATGGCAATTGCAGCCTTCCGGAAGCTGTGCAGCAGCTGGAACATGAGCAGATTAATAGCTTTATTACACCGCAAGGTATTTTGGCTCGCAATCTCGTTGAGGAAAATGCCCTTATCCGAGATCTCTTCCATGGCTTTGTCAAAGATGAAAAGAGTGGTCACTATGTAGCGACGAGCGAGAAGAAAATCGTCGAATTTATGACGGAAGTGGTGCCTCGAAATCTCAATAGAGTGGAATTTAACTGCCCGGAGACACTGCAAAGTAGATTTGCGTATGATGACACTCGCTTTACACTCTCATTAGAAGAGGGGCAGGCCTTTGATCGTGTTCAAGCCCGTCTTGTAGTAGAAGGAGGATTAAAGGGTGCTTCTGTAGATTCTCTATGGGAATGTGTGGCTAGCCGCAAAACCTATATTGCGATTGCAAAAAAACAAGTAAAAGGCAGTCCATCTGCAGCTCAGGAAGAAGGCTTGAGCCGTTTTCATAAGATTTTAGTACTACAGCTAGAGCCGCTCGCTGCCATTTTGCAAGTCTTTGACGAACTACAGATCAAACGACTGCAAGATACTACCTTTGAGCTTCCTCTCTGGATTTTGGTGAACTTATTACCGGAGCGTTTTGTAGGCCTGCCGCTGCAGGTCAAACTCTCCACTGGACTTCGTAAAATTCAGAACCAGATTTTCGATGCAAAAGTCACTCATGCGCCGCCAGTGCCGGCTACCGTTCGAGCGACACTTCGTCACTATCAAAAAGAGGGTATTGATTGGCTGGCTCGCCTCAGAACAATGGGTCTCAACGGGATTCTTGCCGATGATATGGGGCTTGGAAAGACGCTACAAGCTATTGTGGCCATTAGTCAATACTTTGAGGCTCGAGAAGAAAATGATGATGGCGAGCTTCCAGGCCAATGTTTAATTGTCTGCCCAACATCGCTTGTAGATAACTGGAAGGAAGAATTTAACCAGTTTCAGCCAACACTTCGTGTGGCGACTGTGTCTGGCACTCCTGGGGAGCGAAAAAAGATCCTTTCCGATAAAAATCGCCCTCATGTGTTGATCTCTTCTTATGGTTTGGTGCAAAAAGATATCGAGCTCTATGAGAAGCTCTCTTTTGGCTACCTCATCCTTGACGAAGCCCAGCATATCAAAAACCGCGAGACACGAAACGCTCGCTCTGTGAAAAAAATCGCCGCCCGTCATCGCTTGATTCTGACAGGCACACCTCTTGAGAACTCTCTGGAAGATCTCTGGAGCTTGTTTGACTTCCTCATGCCAGGCCTCCTTGGCTCACCAGAGCGTTTTATCAACAATTATATCAAGCCAACCAGCGGCATTCAGGCCCAGCTCGAAATCTTGAAGCGAAAAGTCTCTCCGTTTGTACTGCGACGCATGAAAAAAGATGTGCTGGAAGATCTACCGCCGATCTCCCATATTGTCTACCACTGCCACCTTTCATCTGCTCAGCAAGAGCTCTATTCTTCCTATGCAAAGACTGCTAAAGAGCAGTTAATGAAGCTTGTAGAAAAAGAGGGCTTTGATAAAGTACGCATTCATGTTTTGGCGACTCTGACACGTCTCAAACAGATCTGCTGCCACCCTGCTATTTTTGCCAAAGAGCAACCAGAGGCGGGAGATTCCTCCAAGTATGAGATGCTGCTGGATCTTATCGGAGGACTGATGGAATCTGGCCATAAAACGGTTATTTTCAGCCAGTATACACGTATGCTTGCTATCCTCCGAGATGATCTCAAAAAGATGGGGACAAAATTTGCCTATCTTGATGGTTCGAGCAAAAATAGACTGTCGATTGTCAAGCAGTTCAATGAAGATGCGAGCATTCCTCTCTTTCTTGTATCCCTCAAAGCGGGCGGCAGCGGTCTTAACCTGGTAGGTGCAGACACGGTCATTCACTATGACATGTGGTGGAATCCGGCAGTGGAAAATCAAGCGACAGATCGCGTCTGGCGTCTGGGACAAAAGCAGACTGTCTCTGCGTATAAATTGATTACGTTGGGAACTATTGAGGAGAAGATCTTGGCGCTGCAAGAAGGCAAAAAAGAGCTCCTCAAGGAGATCGTCCAGACAGATGAAGAAATGATTGCCAAGCTGACGTGGGAAGAGGTGCTTGAGTTGCTGAAAATATAGTCGTGTACTAGTATTGACGATCGTATACTTAAAATAGGAGTACATAACTATGAGCTCTGTGCAATCGGCGTATGAATATGTGTATTATGAAGATCAGGATATAAAAGTATGTGAGCCAAAAGTACCTCTTGCTCCGGGCGCTATCGAAGTATTGGTCAAAACACAAGAGGCTACAGACAGTCTAGAGCCTTCGAGTGTTGATGAAAAAGTGTTTGCGGTCTATCAGACTGCCAAAGCCTTTTGGTCGCAAGGCAAGTCGCGGCCTGTTGACTGTTTTTATTTGGAAAGGCATGAAGGCAGCCAGCAAATGCGCCAAATTATTCCCTACCCAGATGGCGGCTTGAAATCAACGTTGCGTCAGATGCAGGTCGTGTGGAATTTGACACTGCCAAATTTGGCGTGGACAAGTCATCCTTCAGTAAGCTTGAAAGAAGGCTTGAAAGGATATTTGAAAGAATATTTGGCAGCGGCATTGAAGACACCTGTTGGTCCAACAGCTCCTCAATCTTTTGTTAATCAAGCAAAATGCCCCTTCTGCGACCCCAAACGTCTGCAGGCACAACAAGTACAAGAATGGAATAGCCTGTGGCTGCTAGACAACTACAAGCCGCTTTCCGAACACGATTTTCTGATTGTTCCAAAAGCGGATTCTCAAGGCTCACATGTTAGTCAGTTAGATGCCAAATTTTTTGCTAAAGCTTGCACAGTCGCGCGTGCCATCAATGAAGAGGGATACTGCAAACAAGGCTTTTCCAGATGGTATATTACTTTTGCTGATGGCAAAGACGCTGGTCAAACCGTGCAACATCCGCATATTCATGTGACAAACGCCAAAGGATATAGTGATGAGCTGCTGGCAATTGCAAAGACAGTACGCAATATTTTGATTGGATCATGGGCAAGATTCATTGTTCCCTCGCTATTTACCTTGTCAGATGCAGCGCTTAAGGAAAAAATTACCCAAGAGCGGAAAGATCTCGAATCGGTACTTCTCCGCCTCTTGATAAGTGATCGCAAAAAAATGCAATAATACGGCATGGGAAAATTTACTGCGTAAAACCATAGTATGCGCTATGATCACTCTTCTTTTGGGAGTGTAGCGAGTATGAGTCTCCAGGCGTATTTTTCACATATAAGACATTTATCGAATAGGCGCCTGGCGCGCTTTAGAGGGGTTTTTTCAAGCGATATTGGCATCGACTTAGGGACGGCCAATACACTTGTCTATGTCAGAGGGCGAGGTATTGTACTTGCCGAACCCTCTGTAGTAGCTGTTGACTCTCAGAACAACGAGGTGCTTGCTGTTGGCCATAAGGCCAAGGCGATGCTTGGAAAGACCCCTCGAAAAATTCATGCTGTGCGTCCCATGAAAGATGGGGTGATTGCTGATTTTGAAATTGCAGAGGGAATGCTCAAAGCACTCATTCGCCGCGTCACACCAGCCAGAAGTTTGTTTCGTCCTCGAATTTTGATTGCTGTTCCTTCTGGAATTACTGGTGTAGAAAAGCGCGCTGTCGAAGACTCTGCCCTTCATGCAGGTGCTCAAGAGGTCTTTTTGATTGAAGAGCCGATGGCTGCTGCCATTGGAGTCGACCTGCCTGTGCATGAACCTTCAGCGAGTATGATTATCGATATTGGCGGTGGAACTACAGAAATTGCCATCATTTCACTCGGCGGTATTGTAGAGTCGCGCTCTTTGCGCATTGCTGGAGACGAGTTTGATGACTGCATCATCAACTATATGCGCCGTACGTATAACTTGATGATCGGACCCCGAACAGCTGAAGAGATTAAAATTTCTATCGGCTCTGCCTATCCCCTTGGGGAACATGAGCTGGAAATGGAGGTAAAGGGGCGCGATCAGGTGTCGGGACTGCCGGTCACACGCCGTATCAACTCTGTAGAAATCAGAGAATGTCTTGCAGAGCCTATCCAGCAAATCATCGATTCTGTCAAGCTTACTCTAGAAAAATCGCCTCCAGAACTTGCTGCCGACCTTGTTGAGCGCGGCATGGCTGTTGCTGGCGGAGGTGCTCTTATTCGAGGCGTCGATAAAGCATTGAATAAAGAGACGGGGCTGCCAGTAATTATTGCTCCAAATCCACTTTTGGCCGTCTGTCTTGGCACAGGCAAATCGTTAGAATATTTAGACAAATTTAGAAAGCGAAAAGGTCTTGTACAGTAATGCCCGAGCGATCAACGACAAATCGAATTCTGAAAGAATGGGTGAAAGAGATCGCAGATCTGACGCATCCCAAAGAAATTTACTGGTTATCTGGCTCTGATGCAGATAGAAAGCTGTTGGAAGAGCGCCTCCTGGCAAGCAAGACACTCATCGCCTTAAACCCTGAAAGACGCCCCAAGAGCTTTTTGGCTCGCTCAAATCCTGAAGATGTCGCACGCGTGGAAGACCGCACGTTCATCTGCTCTCACACTCAAGAGGAGGCAGGGCCTACAAACAATTGGAAAGATCCAAAAGAGATGCAGACGTTGCTCTCGAGGCTATTTTCTGGCTGCATGCATGGCAGAGTTATGTATGTGATTGCTTTCTGCATGGGGCCTCTTGACTCTCCCTATAGCCGCATTGGCGTGCAGCTGACAGACT
>CAYOTQ010000073.1:1627-6720 GCA_964406915.1 uncultured bacterium | reverse complement strand
GATAGCTCAGTGGTAGAGCACTTGCATGGTAAGCAAAAGGTCGTAGGTTCAATTCCTATTCTGGGCATGTTCGAGTTATATTGTTGAGATCGATTCCAACACATGAGGATAAATTATGGCAAAAGAAGCATTCCAAAGGACTAAGCCTCACGTCAACATCGGGACAATTGGCCACGTTGACCACGGCAAAACTACCTTAACAGCTGCTATCACCAAGCGTTTGGCACAGCGCGGTGGAGCAAAGTTTAGAGACTACGCGTCGATTGATAATACACCAGAGGAAAAAGCTCGCGGTATTACTATCAACGCTTCGCACGTAGAATATGAAACTGAAAACAGGCACTATGCACACGTTGACTGTCCTGGTCACGCTGACTATGTAAAGAACATGGTTACTGGTGCTGCTCAAATGGATGGCGCGATTCTGGTTGTTGCTGCAACAGACGGTGCTATGCCTCAGACAAAAGAACACATCTTGATTGCACGTCAGGTTGGCGTTCCTTCAATCGTTGTCTTCCTGAACAAGTGCGATGCGCTTTCAGATGCCGACCAAGAACTTCTCGACCTCGTCGAAATGGAAATGACAGAGCTTCTCGAAGCGAAAGGATATCATAACTGCCCGATCATCCGTGGATCTGCTCTTAAAGCTCTCGAAGGTGATGCAAAGTGGGAAGCTGCTATCGACCAACTTATGGCAGCTGTTGACACTCATATCCCAACACCAAAGCGCGAAGTTGATAAGCCATTCTTAATGCCAATCGAAGACGTCTATTCTATCTCCGGTCGTGGAACTGTTGCTACAGGCCGCGTAGAGCAAGGGGTAGTAAAAGTCAACGATAAGATCCAACTCGTCGGATTGAAGAAAGAAGTAAAAGAAACTGTAGCTGTCAGTCTTGAGTTTTTCCATAAAGAACTCGATCAGGCGCTCGCTGGCGAAAACGTCGGTGTGCTCTTGCGTGGTTTGAGCAAAGATGAAGTACAACGCGGTCAAGTGTTGTGCGCTCCAGGATCTGTAAAGCCTCATACCAAGTTTCGCGCAGCTATCTACGTGCTGACAAAAGAAGAAGGCGGTCGCCATACTCCATTTTTCACTGGCTATCGTCCACAGTTCTTCTTCCGCACAACTGACGTAACTGGAACAGTTGATCTTCCAGCTGGAACTGAGATGGTGATGCCAGGGGACAATATTGAAGTTGTCTGCACATTGATCCAGCCAGTAGCTATGGAAGCTCAGATGAAATTTGCGATCCGTGAAGGCGGCCGTACAATTGGTGCTGGAACGGTGTCTGCAATTATTGAATAGTCATACTACTCAATAATGAGACCTCGTGAATGGTAAGCTTGTGCAAAGCTTGCCATTCACAAATATGGGTGTGTAGCTCAGCTGGCTAGAGCAGCGATCTCCAAAGTCGCCGGTCGGGGGTTCGAATCCCTCCGCACTCGATGGGATATAGGTAACAAGCGCGGGTTTTTGATACGAGTTTTGGGAAAAATTTAGATACAACTTAGACATAAGCTTCAAAATGGCCTTAGGACACGAAATGTCATAAGTAAGATCCTTTAAAAGAGCTTAGGAAAAAGGTTTATCAGCAAAGCTTATCCAGAATTTGCGTTAACACGAGGATTTATATGAGTTTGAGTTCCAAGCCCCTGCAACCAACAGTTCGTGTGCCCTCAAAGCCTCTTAAGCATGCATACGAATACTTTGAGAGCGTAAAAACTGAATTTACTAAAATTCAGTGGACAGAAGGTAATGAAGTGTGGACATATGCCAAAATAGTAGTGGCCTCTACATTTATTTTCGGACTCGTTATTTATCTTGCTGACCTGATTATCCAAAGAGCATTGGGCGGATTAGATATGATCTTCAAGTGGCTTGCGGGGTAAAAATGCATAAATGGTATGTCGTGCAGGTTCTCTCTTCTCAGGAAAAAAAGGCCAAGAAAGCACTGGAAGAAAATAGACCAGCACATGGAATGACTGAATATATTGAAAGAGTTGTGCTGCCGACAGAAAATGTGTCCGAAGTGAAAGGTGGTCAGCAGCGAATTGTAGAGAAGAGGCTCTGGCCTGGATATCTGCTCATTAAGATGGAGTTGAATGACCAATCTTGGATGTATGTAAAAAATACTTCTGGTGTGGTAGACTTCCTTGGTGGCGACAAGCCTAACGAGCTTTCTGAAGCGGAAGTAGATGCTCTGCTCAAAGAAGTAGAGGATCGTCGTAGTAAGGTGAGCCAGAAACATAAAGTTGAAGTTGGCGACAGAGTGAAGATTACTGATGGTGTGTTTGTCAACTTTATCGGTACGGTTGTCGAAGTATTTCATGACAAAGGTCGCTTGAGCGTATTGGTCTCCATCTTTGGAAGAGATACTCGAGTAGATGATTTGGAATTCTGGCAAATTGAAGAAGCAGTCGAGGATGTAGGGGCAACCTGAAGTTCTGTCTGCGCACTTTGTCCGGATAAGAAAAATGTTATTATAGTGTAGGTGACGAAAGCGATGTCAAAGAAAGTTGTCAAAATTATTAAATTACAAATTCCCGCTGGAAAAGCAAACCCAGCGCCTCCAATTGGTCCTGCTCTTGGTGCGGCTGGTGTCAACATCATGGCGTTTTGTAAGGAATTTAATGCCAAGACGCAAGATAAAGCAGGTGATATTCTTCCTGTTGTGATCACAGTATACCAGGACAAAAGCTTTGCCTTTATCACAAAGAAACCACCAGTTTCTGCCATGATTAAGAAAAAACTTGGTATTGAATCAGGATCAAAAGTGCCAAACCGAGAAAAGGTTGGCAAGCTTAAAAAAGAAGACCTACGCAAGATTGCAGAGGAAAAAATGCAAGATATGAACGCTGTAGAAGTTGAAGCGGCGATGAACGTCGTTGCTGGAACTGCGCGTTCAATGGGCGTGGATATTGTTGATTAGTGCATGAATATTTGTTGAGATGGGTGGAAGTGGTTTTTGCCTTTCTCAGCGTAATTACAAACCTGGGATGTAAGAAGAGACGCTTCTAACCTTGGTTTTCCTTATTTAGGTAAATATGAGTCGATTGACTAAAAGAAATCGGGAGATGGCAAAAACAGTGGATAAAACGAAGTTTTATACACTTAAAGATGCCATCGCTATATTGAAGGCTTGTCCTCCTGTGAAGTTTGACCAAACAGTGGAAATCGCCTTCAAACTGGGGATCGACTCCCGTAAATCTGACCAGAACGTGCGTGGTACAGTATCGCTACCGAGCGGTACAGGAAAAAAAACCTCCGTACTCGTTCTTGCAAAAGGCGACAAGCTCAAAGAAGCGCTTGCTGCTGGTGCCGATTTTGCGGGCAGTGACGATCTCATAGAAAAGATCAATGCTGGCTGGACCGGTTTTGACGCAGTGATTGCCACACCTGATATGATGAGGGAAGTGGGAAAGCTCGGAAAAGTACTGGGTCCTCGTGGCTTAATGCCAACACCAAAAGCTGGAACGGTGACTACTGATATTGCAAAAGCAGTACAGGAGATTAAGGGTGGAAAAATCGAGTTTAAGTCTGATCGATATGGTATCGTCAATAGCCCAATGGGCAAGCTCTCCTTTTCTGCCGAAAACTTGACAGCCAACTTTCAGGCACTAGCTTCTGCAATTCAGAAAGCAAAGCCTGCAACTGCCAAGGGACACTATATTGAGCGTCTCTACCTGTCATCAACGATGGGTCCTGGTATACGGCTTGAACTTCGTGAACTTGATACTGCGGTAAAGGGGTAAAACTGCCATGAAAGCAGAAAAGCAACTTCTCTTAGATGAGATCAAAGTCCAACTTACCCACAAACCTTCGTTTCTCATTGCCCAATATGAAAAACTTACTGCCAATAAAGCAAATGAGTTTCGTCGAGAAATGAAAAAGTACGGTGTACATCTCGAAATGATGCGAAAGCGCATGTTGTTGAAGGCAGCTGAAAATGCCACGGCAGCAAAGCTATCCATCGATTTACTTCCTGGTCACATTGGCATCATTTTTATCAACAACGACCCTGTTGAAGCAACTAAAGCTGTATTGCAATTCAGCAGCAGTAATGACAATTGCTTGAAGCTTTTAGGCGCTCAGGTAGATGGTCAGTTGGTAAATGCGTCTGATGTAAAGCGACTTTCTGAACTTCCGTCGAAACCGCAAATGCGGGCTCAGTTCCTCGGGCTTCTTGAAGCACCAATGGCTGAGACGCTTGCAATCTTTGAAGCTCTGCTTTCAAGTGTTGTCTACTGCTTAGATAACAAAGTCCAGAACGAGCAGGGACAGGAATAGGAAGAGGCAGTTGCCTAGGAATACGTCACAAAAATTATATTTATAAATGTAAGGGGAATTAACGTGAGCAAAAATCTTGATCAACTCGTAGAAGATCTTAGCGACTTGAGCGTTCTTGAGATGTCCAAACTCAAAGAAATGCTCGAAAACAAATGGGGTGTAAAAGCCCAAGCAGCAGCGCCTGTTGCCATGATGGCAGCACCAGCAGCAGCTGCAGCAGCACCAGCAGCAGAAGCTTCTGACTTTGAAGTGACATTGGCAGATGCACCTGCAGATAAGAAAATCGGCGTCATTAAAGTGCTTCGCGAAGTAACAGGTCTTGGCTTGAAAGAAGCGAAAGAACTCGTTGAAGCAGCACCAAAAGTGATCAAAGAGAAATCACCGAAAGCTGAAGCTGAAGATATCAAAAAGAAGCTTGAAGCATCAGGTGCAAAAGTTACACTCAAGGGTGTATAAGCTCTTGCTGAGTACAGAGATGCACGTCAGAAATTATCTTCTGACGTGCTCTTTGCTCTCTGTTAGATAGATGAAATTCACTCTTAGTTGCCTTGAAGAAAATACAAGGCCACTAAGCGTGTATTTCATTTTTATGTAGTTAGCCAATTTTGGGGGATACGTAATGTTGCGTCAACCGCCGCGTCGCGTCAGTTTTAGCGAAAAAGAAGATATTCTTGATCTTCCAAATCTGATTGAGATTCAGATTAAGTCATATAATCAGTTTTTGCAGGCAGATAAACTTCCAGAAGAACGTGAAAATATGGGGCTTCAGGAAGTGTTTACTGAAGTTTTCCCGTTGAAGTCTTTTGAT
>CAYOTQ010000073.1:0-1617 GCA_964406915.1 uncultured bacterium | reverse complement strand
CAACCTTGGTGTGCCCAAGTATACACCAGAAGAGTGTATTCGTAGGGGCATTAGCTACAATGTAACACTGAAAGTCAAATTCCGATTGACTGACGAGACTGGAATCAAAGAAGAAGAAGTGTACATGGGTACGCTGCCGATCATGACAGACAAAGGTACCTTTATCATCAATGGTGCAGAGCGTGTGGTCGTATCCCAGTTGCATCGCTCTCCTGGAATTTGTTTTGAACAAGAGCGCCATCCTCGCGGCAACATGATCTATTCCACCCGCATCATCCCATATCGCGGTAGCTGGCTCGAAGCTTCATTTGATATTAACGACTGCATTAACGTCTATGTTGATCGTAAAAAGAGAAAGCGAAAAATCTTAGCAACAACATTTATTCGTTGCCTTGGCTATTCTTCGAATGCTGACATTATGGAAGAGTTTTTTGAAACTCATAAGCATAAGATTAAGTCTGAAAAGGATTTTGGCAAACTCGTTGGAAAAATTTTGGCTCAAGATGTGGCAGATGAGCAGAGTGGTCTTGTGTTCGGTCGTGCCTCTGAGAAGTTGACAACAGCTATGCTTAAGCGCATGCTCGATGCTGGTGTTGAAAGCATCAAGATTGCTGAAGATGCCGATGAGACAAGTCCCATCATCAAAATGCTTGCCAAAGATGCCAGCGATAGCTACGAAGTCGCGCTCAAAGAGTTTTATCGCAAGATTCGCCCAGGTGAGCCTGCGACACTTGCCAATGCTCGTGCCGCCATGATGCGTCTTTTCTTTGATCCAAAGCGTTATAATCTTGGAAGAGTAGGTCGCTACAAGCTCAACTCAAAATTAGGCTATGAGATTAATGACGAAGAATTGCAGCAAGTGACCTTGAAGAAAGAAGATGTAATTGCTGCATTAAAGTATCTCATTCGTCTGAAAGCAGGAGATGATACAGTCTCTTGTGACGATATTGACCATCTTGGTAACAGACGTGTACGTTCTGTAGGTGAGCTAGTCCAAAACCAGTGTCGCATTGGTCTTGCTCGCATGGAGAAGATCATTCGCGAGAGAATGAATCTCTTTGATTTTTCTTCCGATACACTGACACCAGGAAAAATCGTTTCTGCAAAAGCATTATCGAGTGTTCTGAAAGACTTTTTTGGTCGCTCGCAGCTGTCACAATTTATGGACCAAGCAAACCCTGTAGCAGAGCTGACCCACAAACGACGTCTTTCTGCTCTCGGTCCTGGTGGTTTGAACCGCGATCGCGCTGGCTTTGAGGTGCGTGACGTTCATACAAGCCACTATGGAAGAATTTGCCCAATTGAGACACCAGAAGGTCCGAACATCGGTCTTATTACGTCGCTGTCTGCTTTTGCAAAGATCAATGAATTTGGCTTTATTGAAACTCCCTATCGTGTAGTTCGAGACGGTATTGTTACCGATGAAATTGAATACATGACTGCTGATCAAGAAGAACGTTATGTGATCGCTCAGGCGACGACACCTCTTGACAAACATAAAATGTTTGTCGACGCGCTCTGCTGGGGACGAACAAAGGGTGAGCTTCTTGAGCTTGAAACAGCCAAAGTCACTCACATGGATATTTCACCAAAGCAGCTAGTCTCTATTGTGACAGG
>CAYOTQ010000072.1:0-6722 GCA_964406915.1 uncultured bacterium | reverse complement strand
AGTGGCGTTTTTGGGTCGTTTGATTTCAAGTAATAACCAAAGGCTTGCGGGTTACTTGCAGAGCAATACTTAAGTGCTCTGGTCTGGCCGGTGGGAATATTTGAAAACAAGGAGGCGATTTTCTTTGCGAGTTCCTCTTTCGTTGAAATCGTGATATTAAATCGAAGATATATCTGAACCTGTTTTTCTATTTCTTTTCTTGCAATATCTTGATTTTCAATATTTTGAATTTTACACAACTCTACAATATAGAACAAATTGAGTTGCTTTGCGAATTCTTGCCAAAGAACACACTCTTTCGTAGTTGTATTCCAGGTTTTGCATACAAAGCGACAAGAGGTTGCCACATTAGATGGAGGAAGAAAGGTAAATAGATGTCCTACGACTTCTGAAGGCAGTGATTGTATTGGGGATAAAGACATTATTTTTACCTCTAGTTTTTGCTGTTTATATTTATTTGTTAATTATTATCGAGAATGATAGAACAAAACAATATTATTGTCTATTTATAACGAGAATGCAAAAGGAATTACTGCTTTATACTCAACGCAGTCAACGTCTGATAATTTATGTTATGTTGCGATCACGCTGGATTCTGAATGCGCATGAGCCAGCGCTGTCAGCAACTGACGAAATACCTGATAAGAAATGTTTGTACACGATAGACTCTTATGCGCCTCAATAAGCACCTGCTCTACATTGCAAGTATGATACTGAATTAGTGCAGCGACTATTGAAATGTCCTCCATTTTTCTCAGGCCGAAAAATATCGGTTTTTTTTGAAGAATTTCTTTTGCTCCAGACCAGGACAAGTATAATAAGCAAGCAACTCGTAAATGCACATTCCATCCAGGTATTTTATCTGTGGATAATTTCATGAGCGCATTTTTGGTTTGTTGCAGCGTGGATTCACCCTTAAACCCGTCTAACTGTAAAAGCGTTGAAGGCAATATTTTTAGTAGAATATCGATACGAGATGAAAACAGAGTGTCACTATTTGTGCGAAGAATTGTTAAAGCATCCATTAAAATATGAGATCGCTTTGCATAATCTGTACACACAGTCTGTTTTTTGAGCATATAAAGAGCTGTTGTTTCCTTAATATCACGTTCTTCAGCAAACGAAAGATTCTCTTGGATCAAGTACTCATGTAAGTCTTCCAGACTAAGTTCTGGGAAAAATCGAATCTTGCTGATAAGCGGCACGAATTTTGTAGCTGTTTGAGTAAGATCCGCTTCAGATGCCTTCAATAAACGTCGAAAACTCTCAAGCTCTTGTAGGCTATCACTTTTAAAAAGCTCAGTTTTCATCAACTTTACAATGTTTTGAATTGGCAAATCGCTTGCAAGTAGATAAATATCAGCAGCAAAGCGTTTTGGTAGGTAAATAGCACTGATCCAGCGATGGGGAATCCCTCGATAAAACACATTATTCAGTGTACCTTCATACTCAAATCTTGCTTCGCCGGCAATATATTCTTTTTCAAAGTAGGCAGCAGGAAAAATGATTAAGGCACCGTCAGTTACAACTCCATTCTCATTTGTCGAAAAGAAATCATTCATTGGAGTGGAATCAAAAAAAAGATTTTTATTATGTGAGGCAAACATATGGCCGATTTTATTCCACGTGCACGTATAGACGCAGGAACCATAGTCCGTCACTTCTGAAGAGCCAGCCCCTTTGCGAATGAGATCGCGTAGAGCCTCTATACATCTCTCCTTTCCTTTTCTAGGAGAAAGCGCGCGAATCAGCTGAGTATTCGGCGGATAGGCAAGCTCAAGAGGAACATATCTTGCCCCCTCAAGAGCCATATCAGAAAATTCCTTTTCAACACTTAGCTGCAACTTATTGTAGATCGAATGTTGTTTAAGAGTGTTGTTATTAAACATTCCCCTCTTTTGATGAAGAGCTACCAGATGACGCAAAATACGATTGAGCACCGCATGACGATTGTCATGAAAAGCTGTAGGGCGTGATCGAAAAGTCAAAAATCCCCCCCTCACAACTTGTAAATCTTTTCCGTAGCTCTCGAAAAATCCGTCCCAGGTAGAGCTTTGTACAACTTCGAAAGCCGCAAGCAAGCCTTGTTCGTTTGGAATCCCCGTGAATGCAAGTGCTGTTGAAATACGCACATTTTCATGAGGACTCTTTAGACCTTCCAGAAGCAATAAAACAGCCTTTTGTGTTTCTTCTTCAGAAGTCCATTCATAGCCTATACCAAGGTGTCTGGCCACAACTGATTCATAATCAGCCTGCCTTTCTGTACGCGCTTGCTCTAGTTGCGCAATTAAGAAGTCAAGCAGCGTTTGATTACACGCTCGATCACTGATGCTCATACAGGCGTTTAGAGCCGCAATTTTGACCTTTTCATCTTGGCATGCAACTACGAGCTTTTGAAGCTCATTCGATTTACTTACGCCAGTAAATGTATCAACACCAGGTTTTTTGGACCTACCCGATTTTGATCTATCCGCAGCACATAACATCACTCCACATAATAATACTGATACTACGGCAAGCACTACTACTACTACTACTACTACTACTACTACTGAACAACCCATCTCCTCAGAGCCTGCCTCTCAGTTAAGCGACCCGCACTATCTTGCAATAATGCAAGTGCAAAATAGACTCGCCAGCTCAGGAATTTCTTTACAATACTTATTGTATGAGCTGGATGATGCAATGTTTCGTGCAAAGAAAAGCGAATTGATTTCTTTTTTACCTTCCAATCTTGTAATGACCTTGCAAAACGCACAAAATCATTACGGCGCTCCCAGTCCAAATTTTAGCCGTCAGAATATGACTGTTTTTGACCACTCTTGTTCCATATTATTTGGTGAATATGGCGTATGGCCTATATCTACAGACATTCCAGAAGCTACTTCTGAGCAGCAAAAAACCTGCCGCGCTGCAATGCGTCTTGCTGTATTATTGCATGATATTGGCAAAACTACTAAGCCTGGAGGCTCACAAGACTATGGCAGAGATACAGTGTCGTTTAAGCAAGACCTTGTAGCGATTGCCAATGCTTCTTTAACAATATCTATGCAAGAACTATCAGGAAATCCAGATAGGTATGGAATACGGCCAGCCGATATTCCGATAGTCAGAGCGATACTTATGAATTGGCGTCTGATTTCAGACGCTACCCATCCGCAAGCCAGATACACCATAGCGGACTTTGTCTTCAATCTGAGATCAATACATGCCCAATTGCCCAATATAGGCGTAAGTACAGATATTACCTTTGAAATGTTTGCAAGAATGCTCACCCAATTCAGTATGGCTCATGTGTCCAGTTTACCTCATATACAGCATAAAATAGAATATTATAAGATTGCATACCAAAATGTGGAGTTTACATCATTCAGGTGGCTAGATGATCTAAGGCAAGCTCTAAACCAAACAGTTCAGAGGCAACAACCGATTCAAATGACATCTCCTCAGACAACAGCTATCATGCCCGCTCTGCAACTACCCGGCTTCCCCCCACCTCCTGCGCCGCATCCAAGTACAACCACTACGACGACGACATTTATACCACCATCAACCGATATTGCCGCTCGTTATCAAACACCTGTCACACGACCGCCGATGCAAATGGTACCTCCTCGGATGCCTGCTGTCATGACCTATCTGCCGCCACCCCCTATGCCCCTACAGCCCGCGCCAATTCCACGTACAGCCACCACCACATCACCCACCGGATTTATCGCTCCTCATAAAACATTAACGAGACCTCAACAACCAACAGGCGATCAACCTCCAGCTAAAAAACAGAAGACCTAATTGGATAAAATCGGCCGGTTGCGTATCGCAGAGCATGTAGCCTCATTTGCAGCGCGCTCCATTATAATGATTTGATTGTTCATAGCTTCTTCTCCTTTTTATCAAGGAAACTATAAAATTTTATTTCTTGCAGTAATACGCAACTTCAGTATATGAACATCGCATCACTTATAACAGAGAGGTGTGATATGAAGCATGTACGTGTTTTGACCTTGCTTGTAGCAGGGGTGCTATGCTTGAATGGTGAGATGACTGCTGCCAAAAAACGTGTAGAACGGGTAGAGCACAAAAGTAGCCACTGTTGCCAACCAGGACCAACAGGCCCTCGAGGGTTTGCAGGCCCACGGGGACCAACAGGAGCTTCCGGAGCTATCGGTCCTACAGGAGTTACAGGAGCTACAGGTGCTTCTGGAGCTGCAGGTAATGTGACTGCCAACGCAGCATCCTTTTTTTTCAATACAAGCCCTCCTGGAAATGGTTGGGGTGATGGTCAGGCAATTGGATTTAATGATCCTAATATAGGTTGGCCTTCCCCGCATTCTATAGGAGATCCAAATCCAACTACAGGCATTGACTATACTTTTCCAGGCACGTTTACTGTCAAACAAACAGGCACGTATGCAATCGTATTTGGCGTGATGCTGAATGCTACCGGAGGTACAATACCGGGTGTTGTCGAGCTTCAAGTCAATGGGTCGTCATTAATTGGTGGACGTCTTTTAATAAGTTCCCAGAATGAGATGGTATCGAACATGGTGATTGTGAATCTTACTGCTAACGATGTTGTACAAGTAGTAAACGTTACTGGTAGTTCGATAACCGTGGGAACATCCATATCTGTGGCCGGTCCCACTGTCGCTGGAACGATAGCTGCCTATATCAATTTCACACAGCTTTCATAACCGAATAAAATATCACAAGCCTGGATTCTGCCAGGCTTGTGATACATTTTTTTTACCGCAGAGATCACAGATCGAATCTAGACAATGACAGCAGGTGCTGCTATCCTGCGCAAATAGCGTATCCTGTCAGAGGTTTGAGGATGGCTTCCTTCTTTCACCTTGTCACCATGCTCATTAATTTTTTTTGCCAGCTCTGGATATTTCACGCGCAGTTCTTTTCTTCTTTCTTGGGTAATCTCAAAAAATCTTGCTCCACCAAGCGCCTTGCCTGTTGTAGCGCCTATGGCGTCTGCCTCTGATTCATGGATTCTGCTGATGCAGTTGAGCACTTTTTTTGTCAGAGGTGTCAATGTTCCCAATGACAGAAACGCAAGAAGTCCCCATCCAAAACGTGCAAGATTGTGCTGGAAAGTGTGACTACTTTTTAAATGACCACATTCATGACCTATAATAAACTCAAATATGTCTTCGCATTCATTTTGATGGCGCATAGCAGTAAGCCATACTTTTGTTTCAAGCCGAAGCGCATCAGTCGATTTTTTAGTTGCCCCATCGAGAAATCGTGGATTTTCCATTTTTAAGAAATCATTCCATATCCATGTTTCAAACAATGTAAGCCACATCTCTTCAGAAAGAGTGCCTCTTTCAAGTCTCTCTAGGCTCAAGTGTTCGGGCAAATCTTCTGGTTGTACCAGCCATTCAGGAGAAATGGAGATGAATGATTCTGTGAGCATACTTCCAGATGCTGAAGCAGAGCCTCCAAGAGAGGTATTGAGTAATACTGAGATCTTCGCTGGATTGTGAATGCCTACTTTTTGTGCGATTTGCTGAATTTTCTGCTCTCTTTCATGAAAGCGTTGCCTGGCAAGTGGAGAAAGGGAGGAGATATCGGTAATCTTCCCTGCTCGGAAAAACCAGCCAGGATAGAGAGCGCCAAGCAAGGCAAGTAGATGAAGAGGAAAACAGACTGCGAGGAATACTTTTTTTGCCAGCCGGCCAAGTTTTTCATGCCATTCATACTCTCTTGAAGGCAAAGAATCTGGAAGTATTGTGTAGGAAGCATAACGCAGAGCTGCTTGATCGATTGTCTTGTCAGAGCATGGCGGAGGTAGAAGGTTGTTCGAATGAATTGGATCCATGAAGTTCCCTTATAGGGGTTCCCTTATAACTAGTTACCCTCAATTGTACATAAAAAATTGTTAAAAATCAATTAAAAATTTTATTCTTGGCGGCAATACGCAACCTAGGTTCTATCTCCGCTCCTTATAAAAAATTAATGACAAATCAACCACCAACAGACACTCAATCCCCTGCTAAAAAACAGAAGACCTAATTGGATAAAATCGGCCGCTTGGGTATACTTGTTTTCTTTTGAGTATAAGAATGTCACATTCACGTGCAATTGCCATTATTCCTGCGAGGTATGCCAGCAGTCGTTTTCCTGGAAAGCTGCTCGCAACCATCCTAGGAAAGACTGTTATCCAGCGTACATTTGAAAATGCAAGAGCTTGCGGCGCATTAGACGATGTATTGATCGCCACAGACGACGTGCGTATCGCAGAACATGTAGCCTCATTTGGGGCGCGCCCCATTATGACCGCTCCATATCATGAAACAGGCACAGATAGAATCATTGAAGTTCTCAAATGCTATCCTGACCTTACCAACGCAGACATCATTGTAAACGTGCAAGGAGATGCTCCGTGCGTGGATCCTGACAGTATTTCCGCGGTCGTGCAGGCACTAAGAGATCATCCAAGCGAAGTGATGGCTACCCCTGTTGCCAAAATCTATGATCCTACAGAAATTGTCAGCCCTGCTGTTGTCAAGTGCGTTATCAGCCAATCACAGCACGCGCTCTATTTTAGTCGCAGCCCCATTCCAGGCGTAAAGCCAGGAACTGTGTCACAAGTGCCCTATTTTAAACACATTGGCTTATATGCCTTTCGAAAGACCTTCTTGTTGCATTATGGACAGCTGGCAACAACTCCTTTGCAAATAACAGAAGACTTAGAACAGCTCAAAGTA
>CAYOTQ010000071.1:0-6761 GCA_964406915.1 uncultured bacterium | reverse complement strand
CGGCTTTTTTTGGAATCCCTCTCCTGTAGCATTTACACTGCCCTTCGTAGACTACCCAGTTTTGTGGTATAGCCTCCTTTTTGCTGCGGGCTTTTTCATTGCCTACTGGCTCATTAGTTTATTGATACAGCAACAGCTACAGCGAAAAGTATCGCTAGACACACTCACATGGTACCTTTTTGTCGGCATGCTTGTGGGTGCACGGCTAGGCCACGTTTTCTTTTATGACTGGCCGCTCTATCGTAGCCAGCCCATAAAAATTCTCTACACATGGAACGGCGGTCTTGCTAGCCATGGCGCCGCAATCGGAATTATTTTTGCACTTGGTCTCTTTTGGAAGTTTCACCGACAGCAACTAGCAGGGCTCTCATTTAAGAGACTTCTAGATTTTCTCTGCATAGGCATCTGTTTTGCAGGCGGCATGATTCGTCTAGGAAACTTTATGAATCAAGAGATTCTCGGCACTCCTACAGACTGCTGGACAGCTGTATGGTTTGGCAACCCGGCAGATAGTGGCGCCGTGATGCCTTGCCATCCTGTGCAACTCTATGAGGCTCTCTTTTATTTTTGTATGGGAGGAGTGTTGCTGCTGGTTCATAAAAAAGGAGCCGGCCTACCAGCAGGATATGTAGCAGGCCTCTTTTTTGTAGGCGTATTTCTCTTTCGGTTTCTCATCGAAACGCTCAAATTGCCACAAGCAGTTTCAGATAGCTCCGGCTTGATGATGGGACAGCTCCTTAGCATCCCATTCATCATTGTTGGGCTTTATCTTTTGCTCAAGAAAAACCCTCCCCATTAGAGGGCTCTTCTTCAATGTATAATTGATACTGTAGGCGCCTACATCCTTGCACCCATGCCATGGATCCTCATTGTCACAGTATGCATGCGCTCGCGAATATAATCCTGAGTTTCTGTTCGCAACCAGTCATTACGAATAGAATTGGTAAGATGCAAAGCAGCTTGAGGAGCTCCACTTCGAAAAAGGGCTTTCGCCTTGTCTACCAAAAAACGATCTCTGGTAAATGCGGCCGCGTCGTCAAGAGAGGTATTAACATAGAAACTAACTGGTTGAGTAGGGTGCATTATTTCCTCCAATTTATTAATTTTATAAATTAAGGATGATATCACAAGCAAATTAATCAATCAATTTGCTTGTGATAGGCAATAACCCGATTACAAAACTCTTCTAACCTCGTTGCAATCTGGCAATACGCTCTTCAATTGGTGGATGCGAAGCAAAAAGCTTCAACAATACAGAACGATTTCCAGAAATTTTCATCGCCTGAAAGGCAGGTTTTTCGGCTCGTTCATCATGAATATTTATCGTGCGATCAAGCGCTTGCAAAGCTGCGATCATTTTGTCACGGCCAGCAAGTCTCGCTCCCCCGCTGTCGGCACGAAATTCACGATAGCGAGAAAAGGCAGCGACAACAAGAGTTCCTAGCACCATGAAGAAAATCTCAAAGAGAAACACAAGGCCTGTATAGAGAAATGGAGAGCCAACACCTTCTTCATCACCCTTTCTAAAGAACTTCATGACAACATAGGCAAGCACGCGAGCAAAAAACATAACAAAAGCGTTGACCACTCCCTGCAAGAGCGTCATCGTGACCATGTCACCATTAGAAATATGGCTTACTTCATGAGCAAGCACCGCTTCTACTTCAGGGGCGCTCAAACGGTTGAGTAACCCACTAGAAACCGCCACAAGGGAGCGACTTTGAGTTGGACCTGTGGCAAATGCATTGACCTCGGGTGAGCGATAAATACCTACTTCTGGCATTGAGGAAAGACCGGCTCGCTGCGACAACATGCGCACCATTTCCAAAAGCTCTCGTTGCTGAGAACTTGCAGACTGTGGGTCAATTACTTCAACACCCATCATCCACTTAGCCATTACACGTGAGAGTGCCAGGGAAATAAAGGCTCCTGCAACACCCCATATAAGGCAAAAGATCATGAGGGCTTGGTAGTTGATACCAGATTGTGTCAAGTAGGGCTGGACGTTGAGCAGATTGAGTATCAATGAAATTGTTACCAGCACAAGTGCGTTTACAGCTAAAAAAAGTACGATACGTTTGAACATTGGTCCCATAATGGTCTTCCTGTTGTTTTTTCCTATCGTACAGGAAAGCTCATTACCAATCAAGTTGGCAGTAAACTAGGCAAGTATGTATAATGGAGGTCTATATTGAATGAGTATCATGCTTCACTATCTTGTTATTTTTGTTATAGGACTTGTTAGCTTCATGCCTACACACGCATCAGTTCCTCCAGCTGCCAAACAGTCTCTTGTGTTGATTTTACTTGGCCCGCCAGGGTGCGGGAAAGGCACGCAAGCAGTATCTTTGAGCAAGGCATTGCACATCCCTCATATCTCCACAGGAGATCTATTCCGGGCCAATATCAAGCAGCAGACAGCCCTTGGACTGAAGGCTCAAGAATTCATCAACAACGGCCAGCTTGTTCCGGACTCTCTTGTGCTAGATATGCTCTTTGAAAGACTGAAACAACCAGACTGCTTAGAAGGGTTTCTTCTAGATGGGGTGCCTAGGACTGTTGCCCAAGCGCAAGAACTGGCTACATTCCTCAAAGCACATACACAGTATCATCTTGTAGTTGTGCAAATCATGCTCTCAGACGAAACAATTATTCAACGGCTCTCGGGGCGTCGTACCTGCCAAAATTGCGGCCGTATCTATCATCTCCAGACGCAATTGCCACAAACTACAGGCATCTGCGATATCTGCAAAGGCACCCTTATTCAACGCTCTGACGACACACCAGACGTCATACGAAAGCGCCTGCAAACTTATCATGAACAGACAAAGCCTGTAGAAGATTTCTATCAAAATAGCACTATCGTCCATCAGGTAGATGGAAGCAAGCCGGCTGCAGAAGTATTGGAAGCTATTCAAGAAATGCTCCAGACCGATGTAAAGCAGTTGCAAACACGATAGCCTTTTACGATCATATTTTGCCTATTGTGCATATTTAGTCCGTGAGTGTATACACGAAAAAGTAACCCTCACGGAGGTGTCTATGCACCCAGTCAGCAAATCGCTTTTTTTCCCAACAGATCATTGCTCAGAGCCCACACAGCCATTTCTTACAGCCCTTCAAAAAGATATTGATCTGTTAGAGCAGAAGGTTATCCCTGAGGAAACCAGAGCCCAAGTCTATCTACACGCTCGTTCCGCCCCAGAAGGCAGTATGAGCGAAAGGCATAGCAAAAAGCGAGATGAACTCGTGGCACTGGCAGCGAAGCTAGAGGAATGTAAAATCAGCCTGACGCAAAAGCGCCGTTCGCTCCCCTATTTAGATGACCCACAGAAGGCTTCCGAATGCTGGTCAAAACTTGCAACATGGGAAATACGAAGACACCTCTTAGAAAACATTGCCCAAAAACTGCTGCTCATTTACCAAAGTGACGATTATGAAACTGCTTTGACCTCCTGCAAACAAAAAATTACTACCTGCCGCACAGGCAAACAACAGCAAAAAGTAGAGCAGCTGTTTCAAGAGGCAAAAAGAGAATTTGATTCCCATTTGGAGCAAATTACCTATAAAGACTCAAGGATAGTCACGGCTATTAAATCGCTGTATTCAGACACTCTCTTCTTGCTTCAGAGTCAAAATGCACCATCTGCAAAAACAGTTGAAGATGCTGCTCCACCAGATATGGACGTGCAGCAGTATCGAAATGCGTGCAAAAATGTCGCTGTCAGTAGCAAATACACGTTCAAACCAAGTTCTTGGACAATCGTTGGGTACTATAAAGAGCTCTCTCTGATTGCAAACAAATTCCAAGAAGATCTTGCCAAGAGTCTCTCGCAGATAGAAAAGGACCAGCAGGACCTTATACAGAATCTTTTTAGCACTCAAGAGCCCTCGTATGATTCCTCTTTTTATCAAAAACTCTTTGGAGCACTTGAAAAAGACTATGACAGTCTCAAAAAGAGTCTCTCTACCCTCTCAAATATAGACGAAGTGCAAACAGGTCTTCACTATGCATCAACACTCTATGCCTGGATGCAAGAGCTCAAATATACTGATACCTTCCTGCAAGAACTGACCACAGACAAAACAACAGCCTGTCTCATTCAGGCTCACAGGAAATTGCTTCATTACCTCAACCCAGCTATAGGCTCTGTCATTTCTGCATCTCCTACGCTAAAGATCGGCCTTCTCAGTGATTTTGCAATATGTGTAAAAAGCTTACTTAACAGCCAACCTCGCGATCCATTTCTAGCAGAGTGGAATCACACAACCTCAACCTCTATAAAGCAGGCTCTGGCATATTCTGGACCGCTCTTTCTCACACTTACGACAGAAGAAGAGGATCTGTATAAAAAATGCCTCTTCAAACATCCTCTTTCAAGCCAATTGCCACAAAATCATGTGATTGAGACTCTCAAGCGTATCTTGCTCAAGTTTGCTGTATCGGCACTGTGTACAGGCAAAAATACACACCCGCAACTCGACCTTCTTTTCTTCACTCTAGGCACCCACATGCCCTATAAAGGCTACTTTGAGGCACTCGAGAAAAACAAAGAATTTATCACATCGCTGAGTGGTGCGTACGCCCTAAAACCTCACTCCTCTCCTCCTCTTGATACCTTCAGCAAGATGGCCTGTTTCTTAGAAAAAATCACACCAGAGACACTGCGCATTCCTCACTTTGCATTCATGATCTGGAGCGCATGTCTGCATCTACAAGCAACCTCACAGCAAGATGATCAACAACATACTTCCTATCTCGCCGTGATGCCATGTACTTTGGAGAGTCTCAAACCACATATTCCCCAAACACTTTGGGAAATAGAGCCCTCTTCTCTTGACACCCTGCCTCCAAAAGGAAGAAGCTTGACTGAGAAAGAATGGTTTGCTCTTTTGCTCCAGGCAACCTATGGAAACAAAGAGAACGCACGGCAAGCCACCATGAGCGCGCTACAGCATGTTGGACGCCCAAGCACACCAGAGCTGCTTGTTCTTTTAGAGCGATTTTTTGTTTTAGAATTGTTGCGGACTGATTCCCTAAAAGGGATAGAACCGATAAAGCATTTTTTTACAAACTATGTAAAGCAGGAAGATAACACTGCTCAGCTCCACCAAACCCTCTATGGGATCTGCTTTATGGAACGCGCTCTGTATAAATATTTTACCTTCATCCCATCGGCTACACTTGCCACATTTAAACTCCTAGTACCTCATCGTCCATTGCAGCATTACAATTTGTGGGCAGCTATCATGAGACAATATAGCGAATTTTGCTTGGCACAAGACAAAGAGAATAAGCAGAGTTATTTAGAGTCTGCCAAATCTCTGTATGATCCTCACAAAGCATCTCTAGCTAATACCTTTTATAGCTCAATCTTTGAAAATGTCATCGCTCACATGAGCAATACATTATTATAATTACCTTACATCTGGAGGATACCCCAATGGCTTCATCTTCAGCATCAGCCGAACTCTCTGTTATACGAAAGCCCTTTTTTACAGAAGAGCTACAACCTCTCAAATTTACAGAATTTACAAAATGTGCTTCGCAGACAGAGGCCTCTATAGCAAAAATTCTCAAGCAGCTGAGTGAACTTGAAACGGCTCTTTCTTCATGGTCGATTCCAAAAGGACAGGTTGATCAAACACTGCAAAAATGGAAGAAAGCAAAAATAGAACCTCTGCAAACAACCTTAGGCAAGAATGAGGTGACAATCGGACAGCTCTACGGACAGCTACATGCCATTGAGCAAGCATCCATTCCTGTAGCTATGCAAAAGTGGCAACAGCTATTCGTACAGATTGTGCGAGCGCAAAGAAGAGCAGACGCGATGATGACACTTTTGCAAGCCCCTCGCTACGCTGATTGCCTTGCTTTCTGTAAAGAGTCTATCAGCTCTTGCGAGACAAAAATGACCAGCAAGGCTTCTGAACAGGAAAAAGTCAACTGCCTAGAACAGACCTTCAATCTTGCCAAAGAACATATCCAAAAAACACTGCAGGAGAGTAAATATGCTAAAGAGCCTATTTTACTTGAGCAGACGCAGCTACTCTACAAAGAGCTTCTTCTCTATTTATCACATCGTGCATCTGGTTTTACATCAAATAATGCACTGCATACCACCATTGATGAGTATCTACAATCATTCCAACCTCCCGCCGCCACGTCCATGCCTTCAAAGATTGACCAGCTAATGCAACAAGCCTTTGCTACAGACGTGGCAAAACAATCTCTTGCCCAACACCTGAGCTTTCAAAATAGCACAGGGGTTATGCACTGGCTTTCGACAACTACCGTCTACAGCTATATTAAACCTATCATTACTGATCTAGAAACAAGGGCAAAAGAAATTCAGCTTCTGCAAACACAAATTGAATCAAGCATCTCTGAGGCAAGCAGAAGCGTACTTAAAGACACCGACGGCACCCAACAAGCCTTTTATGAGGCTAAAATCAATGAAATAGAGAACTCTGTAAAAGAAAGTTGTCAAAAATTGTATAACCCAGCTCTGAAAAAAGATGTCCATCAGGGGCTGTACTATGCTTCTTGCCTGTTTGCCGCCCTCTCCGGACTCAGAGAGCTGGCTAATTTTTTTGGACAACTCCGAGACACAAACACTAAGGCTGTAGTAGAAGCTGAACATCAGGCTTTTGGATGCCTGTCAGAAACGACCTTTACAGTAACACACATATCAAAAATTTTCTACGCAGCGCAAGCGGTAACAGCTCTACCAACGTATGATCGAAAAAGCCGCGACTGC
>CAYOTQ010000070.1:0-6793 GCA_964406915.1 uncultured bacterium | reverse complement strand
AATGATCTTGTCTACACCTTGAAGAATAGCGTAGTTATTGTAGATACCTCCGGTAGAGGCGCAGTCGCCCATGGCAATAACCCACTTGGGCTCGAGCATCTGCTCATAGACGGTCTTGAGAACAGGAGCCATTTTTTGGCTGCAACGTCCAGCAACGATGATGACATCGCTTTGCCTGGGAGAAGCTCTGAACACCTCTGCTCCAAAACGTGCCATATCATAGCGGCTTGCGGCTGTGGACATCATCTCTATTGCGCAGCAGGCAAGGCCAAACTGAGCGGGCCAAAGAGAGTTTTTTCTTGCCCAGTTGATGAGTTTTTCTAGAGGAGCTACAAGAAAAGGACTGCGTTCTTTTTGATTTACTCCCATTCTAGTCCTCCTTTTTTCCATACATAGGCAAAGCCGACAGCAAGTGTGAGCAAGAAAAAGGCAATTTCGTAAAAAGCAAAAATTCCAATGGACTTTCCCACAACTGCCCATGGATATAAGAATATTACTTCAATGTCAAAGACTAAAAAAAGTAGCCCGACAAGATAGTGTCTCAGAGGAAATCGCTTTTGCAGCAGGTTGGTTTCAGTCTGTATTCCAGACTCATATGGCATGAACTTTGTTTTGGAGGACTTCAATGTAGGGAAAATCCAGGTGAGAAGGATCGTGATAGCAGTGACTACAAAGACTAGGCCGAGATAGATATAGAGAGGGTAAAACTCTGACATGAAGAACGCTCACAGCCTTTAGGGATAATTTTACCCCCTTGTACTGATCGCGTCATATTTTGCCTACAAAAAAAATTAGGGAGGAGAGGCCGTGTTCATTGGAAAAATGCTCCCTACCGAGCAACACCGCCTACATACCCTTCCAGTTCGTAGAAAAAGAGATAGCCGTTGGTACAGACATCTTCATATGGAGTCAGAGACTGCGCATCTGCTGCCCGCCGTTTGTGTCGGCTAGGCTCTTCATGAACAAACACCTCTTCGTCGTTGAATTCAAGCCAAGCATTGTGATTTGCCATTTGACCCGGCACATAGGTATAATAATGACCGCTTTCCAGCGTCTCGCCCTGATGAACAACGACTGCTTTTAGTCGGAACCGAGCGCGAAGTCCGTCATGATCATCTATCGGCACGTCTAGATGCAGGCTTGGTTCAATACGTGTAGAAATCTTGATACTCTTATTCTCTTGATAGTCAAAACGTCTGATTGACAGCGGAAGAAAAGAAGGCACCTGGCCGGCTGGCAGTTCTATACTCTGAATGGTTTCAAGACGTCTTTCTTTTGACCGCTCAAAGGGCTGGAGCGCTGTTTGTTCATCCTGTGTCAACTCTCGTTGAAGACCATTTTTAATCTTGTCTGGTTCCACACACTCTTTGATCCGGTTGGCTGTGACAAGATCCTGCAGGGTTTTATTATGATCTTTTATCCCGATTGTAAGCGAAATGACAAGCTCTCTGCCTTTTTGACGATCCAGAGAGGGAATTGGTACTTGCAGGCCATGAAATACTTTTGTTTTGAATGGAAAAAGATTCTGTGCCAGTGCTCCTAGTAAAAACTGACAGAACAGAGAGGCATCTTCTTGGCTCGCTTGATTACTGGATGGAAAGCCGCTTGCGATAATCGCTTCTCTATAGGTATTAATTTCATCTCGGGAGATATTCTGTTTTTGCTGGCCGTTTTTCCCCTCAATCGTGTCGAGCATTGTATTGAGCAAATCAATGAACAAGTTGTTTCCTGGTATTTGGTAGGCAAGCGCGCTTCTAACCCCTGGAATATGTCGCAGTCCTTGAATCACAGAGCTCATGTAACAAGTGGCGCCTCCGTTGTTGATGCCGGCTCCATGTTCTGAAAAGGAGGCTAGGGAAGGCTCGCTAGTTTTCGCTTGTTTTGCCTTGTGCACACTCTCTTCGGATGAATTTTCTTGTGTTTCCAGGTTGATGATTGTAACAGTCGATGTTTCTTCAAGAGAGTGTTGGATGGCAACAGCTAGCTGTTCCAGTTCTTCCTCATGGGAGCGGCTATATATAAATGAAGGAGATTTGTCTACAGGATTCATGTGATTATCTAATTATTTGTTTTGAGATTCTCATAGTATCAAAGAAATTAATTCTGTAATAATGGTTTTTGTTGATTGCGATAAAAAATAATTTCATATATGCAGAAATTAAAAAGAATAATTGTTAAGGAGGGTGTGCCATGGGTGCCACTGCTATTTTTTCATGCATGCTCCTACTGCTCCTCAGCATGGGTGGTTCTCTGCTCGGTTGCACAGGAATTCGACTCAAAGCAAAAGATGGCTCCTATGTACATGGTCGCACACTTGAATTTGCAATTCCTTTAGATATCTCTGTCCTCTTTGTACCCCGAGGACACTCTTTTGTTGGGACGACGCCAGATGGTCCCGGGGCAAGCTGGACATCAAAATATGCAGCAGTGGGAGCGATGGCGTTTAACAAAGTAGCCTTTTTAGATGGGATAAATGAGAAAGGGCTTGCAGCGGCGGTGTTTTATTTTACGGGATTTGCAGAGTATAGCAAAAATAGTAAGGACAATAGAGCACGGGCTGTGGCTCCAACAGAGTTTGTTCACTGGATACTGACACAATATGCCACTATTGATGAAGTGTGTGCCCATTTACCACAAGTCACGATTGTTCCCACGGTGTCCAAAGAGTGGGGGCCTGAAGCTCCTCCTTTTCACTATATCGTGTATGACAAAAGTGGCAGATGCTTGGTGATTGAACCAATAAAAGGCCAATTGATCGCGCAGGAAAACAAACTGGGTGTCTTCACCAATGCCCCTGATTTTGGCTGGCACATGACCAATCTCTGCAACTATATCAACCTGGCAGCTATGAATAAAGATCCCATCCACGTGGAAAACGTCGAGTTAAAGCCGCTCGGGCAAGGCTCTGGGATGCTTGGATTGCCGGGAGACTTTACGCCACCGTCGCGCTTTGTGAGAGCTACCGTTTTCTCTGCAAACGCCATGCCCTCAGAAAATGCGCAAGAAGCAGTGACCCAAGCATTTCATATCTTAAATCAATTTGATATTCCATATGGTGCTGTTCGTGAAAGGGAAGGAAATATGGAATATGTGGAGAAGACCTCTCTCACCGCAGTTCGAGACCCACAGTCTCTGCAGATCTATTTCAAGATGTATCACGACCAGACAATTCACACAGTGGATTTGAAGGCCTTTGATTATGATGGCGCCTCTGTCCAAAAATGGCCGCTCGAGGATGGCCCACAAAAAGTGCGTGATATATCAACACTTGTTCAATAGATCTCTTCTACAACCTTAAAATTTCAGCAATTCCCACTGAAGATATGAACATGCTCACAATGTGTTCTCAAACAAAAAAAACAGGATCTCCAGGATCGGGCAGGATGTATGAAATTTCCTTTTTTTATCATTTGAAAGAGAAAACCTCTTCTTTTATCCTGCATATCCTGCTGATCCTGTTATATTTATAATCAGCGGGAATTGCTGTTAAAATTTAAATACCCTTCAGACTATAGTGTCGCCTCGTAAGAGGTATACTATGCGGTTTGAACACGTGAAAATTTAAAAGTAGCCGAGGAGTCTTTGCGTCTGTGTTGAATTATCTTCAATTACCCCTGATATGGCTACCAAAAGTTAGGTTTTAGAAGCACTCTAATGTTTTCTACACAGATTCGAATGGCATCAAGCACAAAGTACATTTTGATATTCTCAATACGACGCTGCACACACTTGAGAAATATCTTGAACAAGTGGATACGGCAGTCTTGGGCACCTGTTTTCTCCATATTCGTCGTTATACCGATACCCAAGAAAGTAAAAATACAGCGAGAAATTATCACAAACGCCTGCATTGCTGAAGAAGAGCCCGTTATGGCGCGGCTTTAGAAAGCTTTTCCAGAGCTTTGGTGGCACGCTTACCAGCTGGCGATTCAGCATGGCTGGCAATCGTAAAATGATGTTTTGCTCCATTTGTATCTCCTTCTTGTAGAAGAAGTCTGCCAAGGAATTCGTGGCCTTCTCCTGTAGGAAGCAGCGAAAGGCTATACTCCAGATCTTGTTTGGCTTGCGAGAGCTTGCCGGCACGGTAGCTTGCTTGAGCACGTGACAAATAAAAATCGAAGTTGGAAGGAGTGTAGTGAATGGCTTGCGAAAGCGCCTTTTGTGCAGCTACGGTCTTCTTTTGCCCAAGCAATGCTTGTCCTTTGAGGTGCCAGAAAAGCGCCTCGTTGTTGCAGAGAGAAAGCGCCTTTTGTGCCTGCTGATAGGTCTGCGTGTAGTCCTTTTTATTCAGTGCCTTCTTGCCTTTTTCATATGCCTCGTAGGCAGGTGCGCTTGCTCGCAGTTGGGCAGTGGCTTTCTGGTATTCCTCTTGGCCGGAAAATTGGCCCAAACATCCATTTTCTGCTTGCAGTATGGCCAGTGTCTGTTGGTTGGCGACGATACGTTCTTGTGAGGGAGGATGCGAGGCAAATAGACCTTCCACCCAGTGTGGTTTTTTATTGTCAGAAAGACGTAAGAAAAGTTTCTGAAGATCTACAGCTGCCGCTGGATCGTAGCCAGCTTTGTTCATGTAGATCATGCCAAAGCGATCGGCTTCAAGTTCCTGATTTCTGCCATATTTTTGATGCACGAGCATCGCTGCCGCCGAAGCTGCAGTCACAAGAATATCATTGTAGCGGTTATTATTGAGGCTGACGCCAAGAGCGAGTATGCTACCTTGGAGCATGAGTCCTCTCTCGATGCCTTTTGCACCATGACGTGCATCAGCATGGACAATTTCGTGGCCAAGGACAGCAGCAAGTTCCGCTTCGCTGCCCAGTTCTGTCAGCAGCCCGCGGTTTATTGCAATTTTACCTCCAGGTAAAGTCCAAGCGTTGGGTGTAGCGTCGTTGACAATCACAAATTCGTAAGGCAGGTGGTTTCGTGCCGATGCAGCGGCAAGTTTTGCTCCAACTTTGGCCACATAGTCACACAGTGTAGGGTCTGCCGTGTAGGGGCCCCCCTCTGCCTGCTGCATTGTAAGAAAATTCTTTTGGCCAATATCAATTTCTTGCGTTTCCGAAACAAAAGAAAGTTCTTTTGTTCCAGTAACGGGGTTTCTTGCGCATGATGTAGCTAAAAGCGCACAAATAAAGTATACACGCCAATTTTTCATAACGATCATTTTACATAATAATTTAAATTTAGTCGAAGGTCTTCTTTCTCTCTTGGTCAAATGTACTGTCGCCAGCAGAGAGATATAGCTCTTTTAAGCTGTAAGAATACAATGAATAATCCGGTTATTGTAGATTTTTATTTTTATGGTAGTTATGATAAATCTTTATTAGTTTAAAAATAGGAATAAATATGAGCATAGAAAATGTTGTTACAACATTGGCAAAGTATGATTTTGTAAGAGAGCTTCTCTATTTGGATGAAGTTGATGATTCTCAAAAAGAACAGTCTTTGGGCATTTTAGACCCCAGCAATTTGGAACAAATCAGCACGCTGAAGTCTCCGAATGCCAAACTAAGCGCCGTAGTCACATTTATTTTTGATAAGCTAAACGCCGCTTCCAAAGACACAGTATCTGCACTGTTCATAAACAATCCAAAAGCTTATGAGACAAGTTTGAAGTTGCTGGAACTTGCAAAGATTAGCCACCCTAAGCCAGATTCAGAGGTGATACTTCTTTTCAATAATCAGGTACGAGAAGCCTATGCACCATTCAAAATTCTTCCTGAAGAGATATGGGAACATGTATTTTCATCCTGTGATGTAAAGACTTTGGGACGACTTGAATGTGTATCCCTACTCTTTCAAAAAAAGGTGGCAGAGAGCGGTTGGGCTCTCTTGGCTGTCTCATTGATGACCGAAGAAGAACAAAAGATTCATTGTAAAGGAGCTGCAGATAAGCGATATTTGCCCATAGAATTTAAGAGTAAACTGTATGTGGAAGCCGGTGAATGGACCCTCAGTCAAAAGGAAAGAGTGTTGCTTGAAACAGTGACACATAACACGCGCTTACGTGCTGCGTCTTACATATCCACAGAGTTTGTCAATGCTTTTGAATGCATGAAAAACAGTACACCGACATCATTTAAATCTGAATTCAATGCGGGACAAGGCTCTCATATGAAAGAGCATACTGATGCTCGGGAATTTCTGCGAGAATGTCTGGAATCTCACGGTATACTTAGACGGATGATAGAGGTCTACAATGAATCGACTCTGGACGCGGCTCCAAGCACAGGCGGCCAGGAAGAGCTCAAAGAGAGTCCCTTTTTTCCTAGAACTTATCAGGAATTAGTCGTTGGTCTGGAGCAATTATTAGCCAGAGTTAAGAAGAAACTTGAATTCGATGCACAAGCAAACCCGCCTGCAAATCCGCCGCAGTAATAGCAGTGACTAAGGTGTTTTTCATGTATACAAAACACATGTTTTGTATACATGTTTTGTTATTTGTCTACAATCTTGCTTTGCGATATTTAAAGGTTTTTAAATAAATCCCTGAAAGGCTTTTATAGGGGGTTTTGTCCAGCGATCACAGCTTTTTTCACTTCTCTTGTTTCACTTCTCTTGTTTCACTTCTCTTGCCCTTTCTACCGCTACCAGCACCCACTGTTAATATTCTGTCACTTTTATACTTTGCACAGTCTTTAAGAGACTGTCTTCTCTATCTGCCAGATGCGCTGTCTCTAGAATAGATGTGTAGTTATTTTTAATTATATGAACGCTAATAATAATGAACTATAATGTGCATTTATTGTAATTGTTATATATAATGTTATTATTTAATTTAAATATATAGGAA
>CAYOTQ010000069.1:0-6798 GCA_964406915.1 uncultured bacterium | reverse complement strand
GAGAGAGAGAGAGAGTGTGTGTGTGTGTGTGTGTGAGAAGAGCCAAAGTGTGAAGACGACGAGAGAGTGAGAGTGTTTCAGCGAGATAGAGAGAGGGTGAGTGTAGAGGAATATAAAGAGAGAGAAGAAAAACAAGAAACGCACATATTCTTAAAAAACTTGCAGCGAAAGGGATGCCTATTTCGGAAGAAGAGCTGCTCTCATCCTCAAATCCTAATCAGACCTATGGACGTGTTCACATTGCACAAAAACTGGTAGAAAAAGGGCATGTCAAAGATGTTGCCCAGGCATTTCAGAGATATATTGGCGATGGCAAGTCGTGCTATGTATGGGCCCAGCATCCAACTGTTGCTGAGGCGATTGAAGTGATCCACCAGGCCAAGGGCAAAGCTGTTTTGGCGCACCCTCATCTGATCAAAAAGAGGAGTATACTCCGAGCTTTGTTCCAACTGCCCTTTGACGGCATTGAAGCATTCTATGGGAGATTTTCTCAAGCTGAGAATCAAAAGTGGGTCGACTGTGCATCAGAAAGAGGTTGGTTTATGACGGGGGGATCTGATTTTCATGGAACTGCAAAACCGCACGTGACCCTTGGTTCTTCATTGACTCCTGAAAATGTCTTTTTGCAGCTGTTTGAGCATTTTTATGCAGTATGAAGAATGTCTTGAAAAGCTCTTTGCTTGCCATGCAAGGGGTATCAAACTTGGCCTGCAGAATATTCAGGCGATGAGCATGTGTCTGAGCGAGCCTCAAAAACAATTGCAGGCTATCCATGTCGCTGGCACCAATGGCAAAGGATCTGTCGTCACCAAAATTGCCGCTGCACTGCAGGCGCAAGGATATAAGGTAGGGCTCTATACCTCACCTCATGTAAGCTCATTTCGAGAGCGTATTCGCATCAACGGTGAGTGCATTTCAGAAGAGGACGTTACGTCTCTGATGAACAAGATCTTTTCGTTGCAGATGCCTGCTACATTTTTTGAATACACGACTATGCTAGCATTTGCCTATTTTGCCAAAGAAAAGGTAGATGTGTGTGTGCTGGAAACAGGGCTTGGAGGGCGGTTTGATGCCACTACTATCTGTGTGCCTGTACTGACGGTGATCACATCTATAAGCCTCGACCATACACAAGTGCTTGGACATACGGAAGAAGAGATTGCCTATGAAAAAGCAGGTATTATGAAGCAGGGGGTGCCGCTTGTGATAGGCCCTCGAGTGCCAAAGCAGGTCATCTTAGAGCACGCTCAGCTGCTAGATGTTCCGCTCTATACAGTAGAAAAACAGAGCATGAATTATGAGCAGGAAAATCAGGATATTGCGCGGCTTGCCCTGCAGGTGCTAGCAGTATCGTTTCATCTGGACTCCAGCTCGATTGAGCAAGGGCTGCAGGCATTGCCGCCATGTCGTTTTGAGAGGCTTGATGAAGAGTACTTGGCAAAGCATTTTCTAGAGCCTGTTCCTCGCGGGGTGATTCTGGATGTGGCGCATAATCCAGATGGTGTAGAGAAGCTGCTCTTTCGTCTGCAAGAGACCTTTGGTTCAGATCCGTTTTGTGTGGTCTGTGGATTTTCAAAAGATAAAGATGTCTCTTTGTGCCTTAAAAAGCTCAAGCAAAAAGCAAAGGCTCTCTTTTTTGTGCAGGCGGCTTCCCCTCGTGCTATGTTGGTAGAGAAACTCATGTGCCAGGCCGATGCTATAGAAGGGGATGCGAGTCTCTTTTGCTGCCGGGATGTGCGAAACGGGATGGAGAGTGCCTTTGCCTATGCAGCTGAGCATCGCATCAGGCTTGTGGTATGTGGGACATTTTTTATCATGGATGAGTGTCGGCAATTTTTGAAATTTGCTGACGTACGAGATCCTTTTGATCTAAATGAAAGGAAATAAATCCACGAGATTACTCGCTGTGACCGCCGCCCCCACCGCTATTTTTATTATAAAGCGGCTGCTTTTTGTCTTTGTAGTGACGAATGAGACCTTTTTCAAAAATATCTAGGTCTGTATCACCGCATAGTTTGCTGTCAACAAGGTGGACGGAAAATTCTTCAGGATGTTTGCGCATATCTTTATAGAGCCGTTTTTGACCTGTTTCTGTTTCGGGATGGCGCGCATGCGAGCTATGTTCTCTGAGTCGGAAGATAGGATGGCTTCTCTCTGTTTTTCCAATATAGCGACTTACAACTTTTGATGCCTTGTGGTCTTTGTCTTCGCTAGTGGATGTGCGCTTTATAATATAGATATGCCCCTTGGCAGATGGGGTGAGTTCTACTCTCAACGATTTTCGATTCAGGCGATAGGCTTTTTCTGGTGTATGATAGGAGCTATTGATCTGTTCGACAACTTCATCGAGTGTTTTTTTTGTGCCAGCAGTAGTGCTTTTTTTGGGGCCACTGCCGCCGCCGCCGCCTTTTCGTCGGTTAAAAAGAGAGACTTTTTTGCTTTTTTTGTATTCTATATAATGTGCTTCAATCTCTTTCATAGACAAAGAGCGCAGCTTTTCTGGAAGTTGCTCTTTCGTAAAGATCACGCCGAAATCAAAATCATTTTCTGCATTTTTCTTTTTTGCATGCGCTTGTACTGCTTGGGGCAGCTGCTGTTTTCCCACTTCTTTTTCGGGATGTCGGAAGCTGAAGAGATGTTTTGACACACGTTTGTTGATATTGGAACTTACGCCAATATATGACGTTTCATCTGACTTTCTCTTGAAACGGTAGAGACCTTCTTGTGGTTTTTTTGCGCTTGGAGAGAGGGGGATCTGGATCTTCTTAATTCCTCTTTTTGTAGAGACAGGGTACGTCTTTTTTGGAGTAGAAAATCCCTCAAAACAATCAAAAATTTCTTTTTGGCTAAGTGGAGAAGGTGTGTCCACTGATACAGCAGAAGTGTGAGGCGATATTGCGTGTATACTCATATAAATTGGCTCATATTATTATAAGTCACTGATTGTAACAGAATTTTGGTTTTTTGTCATAATTATGTTGGATAATATTTGGCAAAATCTTAACTCCAAAAAATCTTAATGCGACAAGAATTTAATGCGACAAGAGTTTAATGCGACAAGAGTTTAATTCCAGTACGGGCTTTAGTTTATTGCAGCCTTTTGGAGCAAGAGGAGCTGTGGATGCTCCCGGCGGTTCATCCATGCATGCACGCTCACACTCCAATGTGTCGGAGGCAGTGACTTACAAAAATCAAGAAGAGAATGAAGCTCTCTTTTTCCCTCCTCATGTCCGGGATAGCAGGTAATGCTGATCACACCACTTGGACAGACAAGATCAAGACATTTTTCTAGACTCATCAGCGTCGTCTCAGTAAGCGTTGTAATGGCTTTATTCTGTCCTGGCAAATAGCCTAAGTTAAATACAATCAATTTTGCTGATTGAGAAGAGACTATCTCATCAATTCTTGAATGGCAGAGGTTGTGCAAAGAGACGCTCTGAAGCTGCTCTACAGATAGCGATTGCTGCAGTTTATCGCGAGTTGCCTGTAGTGCTTGCTCTTGGATATCGATCAGAAGCAACTGTCCGGAAGAGACGAGAGTGGCAAGAAACTGGGCATCATGTCCATTGCCACACGTAGCGTCAACAACAAGGTCGCCAGATTTGACAACCTGTTTCCAGTAGTGGTGGGCAAGGTCAAGATGAGATTGAAAGAGTGGAAACAGGGGTCTCATAGAAAATTATTTTGAGATCTGGTCTTTCATATACATGACTATGCGGCGTGTATACTCTTTTATTTCGTGATCTACCTTGGGAAGAAGATTTTTTGCTCCGGGTACAAGCGATATCACAGAGGGATCTGCATAGTTCTTGCATTTGATTTTATCGAAGTTCTCAAGAACCTCGTTTGCATACTCACGTGTAGGAGTAGAAAGAAGAGCAAGTTGGTCTTTAGTGGCAGCTTGCAATTTTGCGTGAAGAGCTGGCGCCTCTTCCAACATACTCTGTACCTTGTGGCCAGCTCCTGTCCAGAGTTTGCGTGCATCAATCGTTTGATTGGCTTGCTGGCACTCCATATCTACCACAATGTTTGGGCCATCTTTTTTGGTCGTGGCGGCGCATGAACCCATTTGCGGCGGCATATTGATATTGACATTGACATTTTGCTGGACATTTTGTTGGATGTGAGAAGACGACCATCCTCCTCGCCATAGATAGATGGCTCCTGCAATAGTAATGACGCCAAGGCCAAATTTTGCTCCTGCGGGAAGCAGGTTAAATCCCCATGCACCCCATGAAAATACTGTTTTGGCATATCCGAAAAAATCACTTGCCCCTTCTAATACTGTTCCTGATACGCGAGCAGCCGTGTCGAACATGGGAGAGACTGTTTCTAGTATTGGCTCCACTGTTGCGTAAGCAGCTTTTGCAGCGCCGGCGGTAAAGTTACCGACTTGTGGAGGAATCAACGGGGATACTGCCGGCAGTACCGTGTCTTGTATGCCTGTCGCCAAGGCTTTTGCTCCCATTGCAAATTGGACAACCGAAAATGCACGCTGTAGTTTTGAGGGATGAGGGGCCGCGGTTGGAGGAGGCGTGGGAAGGTCGATCCTTGGTGTTCCAAACATTTGACTATGTTGGGTTCCCATTTGGTGATAAAGCTGAGCATTTGGACCTCCCCCAAAAAGAGATTCATATATTGTTTTTCCCATAACAGACCTCCTCAATCTACTCTAACAGGTGTAGCGTGGAAAAAGAAATAATGTCAAATGGTAAATCATATCGTTTTGTATAGATAAATTTTTGTTTTGTAGATGTCCGGGACGGTAATCGTGGAATGAGGCTTCATGGCAGGCAGCGAAAAGGTATGACAGGCAATCCATACTCCAGGAGGAAGCTGTCGGATACATTTTTGTTGTAGCTGCTTCATCAAAGGGGGGCAAAGATAGCAGAAAATCAGCTGTGGGGCAGGCAGATTTGCTTTGAGAAAGTCGCCATATATATAGCGAAGATTGGGACGCGGCACGAGCCATTGCATCAGCCTGCTGTAGAGATATGGGACAAGGGAGTTTTCATACCCAATCACTAGGCAGGAGGGATATTTTTTTGCGATGGTTCGAGTAATTGTGCCCCATCCTGATCCAAGATCTAAAAAGGGGCCTGTCAGCGGCTTGGGAAGATTGGAGAGCAAGTAGCGTTTGACTTTTGGGGAGGTAGGCATTGGCGAGATGCCATTCTTCACCGTTGTCACCACTAACAACAAACAGATAAGCAAAGCAAATGTTATAAAGGCAATTGTGAAATATATGTCCATAGGCTATCGTGCTCTTTATGCAACGTTTTTTGTTTTTGTTTTTACTGACCGGTTCTCTTTATGCAGAGGCGCCCATGACGCCGATATTCGTAGTGCCTGGGGATCCGCTTCTTACACACGCAGCGGTTCCTGTAGCTGAGGAGGATATCTCGTCTCCACATATTCAATCAATTATTGACGAGATGTTTAGCATCGCAAAAGGGGAAAGACAAGGTGATGGGAGGGTGAGGGTTGGCCTTGCGGCTCCTCAGATTGGAGTTTGCAAACAAATTATTCTTGTAGATGTCGGAGCTGATAACAAAAAAAATCTTGGTGAATTAAAAGCCTATATCAATCCAGAGATTGTCTGGCGGTCTGAGGAAATTATCTCAGATTTGGAAGGGTGCTATTCGGTCGATGATCGAGTTGTAGGAGCGGTGGAGCGATCGGAGCGTATTAGACTCAAAGCCTTCGACAGACATGGGAATATCGTGCATGAAGAGTGTGCTGGATTTACAGCCCGCATCTTTCAACACGAAGTGGATCACTTGAATGGCATTCGATTTCCCGATAGAGTTGGTGAGTGTGGGACTATGTACTGGATTGAAAACGGGGAGTTTGCCGAATTTCGCCAAAAGAAAGATTCGTGGCCACATCGCTGTTCATGGCAGATGTGGCTTGCGATGAAAGCAGGCAGCTCTTATGAAGCGCCTGTAACTACCGAGGAGGCGCCCATTGAGCGGCCTTCACAGGGGCCTTCACGGGGAGAGTAATGTCTTGTGCAGGTACTTTTACTTGCATAGAAGCGTCTGTTTCATTTTTGTCATGCGCTCTCATAAAAATAGCGTTCATCTGTCGATGCAGTCCTGCTGCCGTTCCTCGTTTTTTTGCCTCTGTATGTACCATCTGTAAGATAAGATGTTCAAATTCTTCTTTTTGAGAAAGTGCTTTAGTATAGGCCTTTTTTGCTAGATAGTCCCGACGTGACCCTACAGTCTCGTTAATACGAGACGTGAGAGCACTACGGCGGATTTCAAGAGGTGTGGTGGTGTCTTTTACGTATGAGCCATCTTGCCAGGGGGCTCTTTTTTCATAAAATAGCTGATAAAACACACAGCCCACAGCAAATATATCGGTGGCAAAATAGTCTTTAGCAGTCATCGCACGGCAATCAAGTCCCTCTGGGGCTGTATAGCTTGTTCTTGCTTGTGCGATTTCTCCGGCTATGTTTTTTGCAAAATCGGTCCGTCCAAAATCAGCAATACAGGCGCTAATAGTTCTGTTGCCAGGCGAGCCTTCAGAGATGTCGATTAAATAATTTCCATCTCCTAAGTCACGATGGACGATACCTCGCCTGTGCAGGGTGTTGAGTCCTTGTAGAATATGGAGGGCAATTTGCATTTTTTCATGGATTGTGAAGGTATAATCTTGATAGTTTGCATCTTTTAGAGAACCCGGATGATAGAGTTTTGAATAGACAGTTGTATAGTTGGTATTCTCTTCTGTATGTTTTCCAAAGCCAACTGTTGTAAATAGGCCCGGGGTATTTTGCAAGAGCTTCATCAT
>CAYOTQ010000068.1:0-6815 GCA_964406915.1 uncultured bacterium | reverse complement strand
GAATGGTAAAGGCCCGTCGCTTGCCATCAATAATGACTGAGCGTGGAAGGCCGCTGTCTTTTCTGCGCAGATAAGCGATACTTCCTGTTTTCTCCGCTTTTGAGAGCTCAGGTTGCGCGGTCAGGCAAATTTTGAGGATATCTATGGGCTGCAGCTGGTGGCGTTCAAAAGGCACACTTGAGATAGCGCTAATTTCGCTAGCAAGCATACGTAGCTCATTGGCTACTTTGGCATCGCTTGTGTGGATCTCTTGAATAGCACGAGAGATTAGTTCTTCAGTTATGGGCTCATTGAGAGAAAAAATCTCTTTTTTCAAGATAGCGGCCGAGATAGCCTCTTTGATGCGTGCGTGAAGTGTGTCTTGTTCGCTGTTTACAGGGGCAGGTTTTCGTTTGTGAGCACTTTGAGTATGTGCATGCGGTGCACGGATATGGGTGTGAGTACGAGCTGCTGATACACGAGGGGCTACCATGAATCTCTCCTTTTTGCCTGAGTATAAAATCTTCTTTTATTTTGGAGTTTATCTATTTTTGCGCTATCATTTATAGATATTTTTGTGAGGTAGCAGATGGCAGATATCGACGATCGGATAAAAAATATTGATGCAAGACTCCTTCATATGTGGAGGTATCTTTGACTTAGCGGTCAAAGAATCAGAGCTTGCACAATTAGAAGCAGAGATGATGACAGCTTCTTTTTGGGATGATCAAACCCGTGCCAATCAGGTCATTGCAAAGGCCAATCTTCTGAAGTCGTGGCTTGAACCTTACCGTGATCTTGCTAAGAGAACAGAAGATGTGAAGGCTCTTGTGTCAGAGGCTACAGAAGCTCAAGATGCAGGATTTTTGTCCGAACTGGTGCAAGAATTGAATGCAATAGAGCAGCAGCTCAGCGATTTGGAAATACGAAAGATGCTCTCCGGAGAGTTGGACGCCTGCAACTGCTTTTTGAGTATTAACTCAGGAGCTGGCGGCACAGAAGCGTGCGATTGGGCGCAGATGCTTTTACGGATGTATCAGCGATGGGCGACGAAACGTGGCTGGAGCGTTGAGGTAGTGGACGTATTGCCGGGAGAAGTCGCGGGCATTAAGAATGCGACTATCAAGATTACTGGCCAATACGCTTATGGGTATGCAAAAGCGGAAAAAGGGGTGCATCGCCTAGTGCGAATCTCTCCTTTTGATAGTAATGCACGTCGCCATACTAGTTTTGCAGCTGTTGATATCATGCCGGAGATTTCAGACGATATCGTTGTAGAAATTCGTACTGAAGATATTCGCGTTGACACCTACCGTGCTTCTGGTGCTGGTGGTCAGCACGTCAACAAAACAGATTCTGCTGTGCGCATGACCCATATTCCGACAGGCATTATTGTAAGCTCGCAGGCACAGCGTAGTCAGATACAAAACCGCGAAGCATGCTTTAAGATGCTTCGTTCAAAGCTCTATGAACAAGAAATGCTTGAGCGACAAAAAAAACTAGAGCAGATATCGGGTGAGAAGAAAGAAATTGCTTGGGGTAGCCAAATACGAAGCTACGTATTTCAGCCCTATACCCTCGTAAAAGATGTGCGAACAAAAGTAGAAATAGGTAATGTACAAGCAGTGATGGATGGAGAAATAGATCCTTTTATCAATGCATATTTAAAAGAATATGGTGAACAAAAATCATGAGCGAATCTTCTTTTCTCTTCAATCCGCAAGATGAAGAGACAGTTATTCCTGGACTGACCGTCAGGTATACACAGCCACAAGATGCTGAATATCTCAATGCGTGGCTCTCTGATCCATCAGTCAATCTCGCATTTCCGATGTGCAATCCGATGGAAGTAGATGATGCTGTGCGTCGCTGGATCTCTTTTAGCCGTATTCGCTCATCTCTAACGGCAGAGATCAATGGCGTGCCATGCGGGATTGTTACTCTCTATATTCAGGCCTATAAGCGTCTGCAGCACCAGGCAGAATTTGGCATTATTGTGTCAGGTGACATGCGCAATAAGGGAATAGGTTTTTTTCTTCTCCGTAGTGTGATGCGTCTTGCAAAAGAGCAATTTCATCTCGAACTGCTCCATCTTCAAGTGTATGCAGACAATCCTGCAATTCGGCTATATAAGCGCTGCGGCTTTCGAGAGTTTGGTCGGCAGAGCCATTGGATTAAAGAGGTCGATGCCAATGGGCAAGCGCAGCCTCGCTATCTAGGGCGTATCTTTATGGAACGTTTCTTGTAAAAGTCTGTCTTCGAATTGAAGATTTCATGGATTTTCAGCTCCTTTTGCCCAGGTGAAGGGAAACAGGCGGGTAAAATACTTGAGAAAATAGGTGAGGATGCATTCGAAGACAGTCGCTCACTTCCTATGAGTAGCTAGCAATCTGACTTGGAATCTCTCTATATTCCATTGCGAGAAAACCCCAGAACTCAGGTTAGCAAGAAACCAGGGTAGCATGAAACAAGGAATAGTTTGTCTATTCTGTTTTTTATTATATATAATAGCAACTTTTGCAGTTTTTAGATTGGTTTTTGTTATGGGATCTTCTTGATATCTTCATTGGCATCATGGTATTCTTACCGGCCCGCTTTTGAGGATAAGTATGGCACAAATAGAAATGAATTTTTGCAATGAACTGAAGGATCTTGTAGGCAATAGGCTCGAGGTACGTTTGAATGACAATCATTCAACTATGTTGAGCGTGAAATGGGGTCCAAAACTCACCAAAGTATCGCTGCATCGCATTTTTCTTACAGCGCCTGTAGAGATACAAACTGCTTTGGCAAGCTATTTGCGCCGAGATGAGAAAGAGCTCTCTGCAAATGTAAAAGCGTTTATTGAAAAGCAGACCTACGAACTAGACTATTCTCACCAGGTGAACCGAGATAAGCTCTTCACCGTAGGTGCCTACTATGACCTGCAAGAGATTTATGAACTGCTCAATGAGCGCTACTTTAATGGCCAGCTGTCACTTTCGCTGACATGGTTTGGCTCCTCGTTGCCGAAAAATCGCTCGCGCTGTACGCTAGGCCTTTACTATGCGCTGATTCGACTAGTCAAAGTACATAGAGTGCTCGACACTCCGTTGGTACCTAGGTACGTCGTCGAATATGTTGTATATCACGAAATGCTACATGCTGTGTGTCCTTCGATGGTCGATGAGAAAGGATATCATCATGTGCATACCCATGAGTTTAAACGGCGAGAAAAGTTGTTTTACCACTACTCGCAGGCAAATAATTGGATCAAACAGCATCGAATGAGTTTTTTTGTATCTCAAAGGAATTATCAGTATGGCCGGACACAGCAAGTGGGCAAATATCAAGCACCGAAAAAGCAAAGCAGACGCCAAGAAAGGCAAAATATTTTCACGAGCTTCTAAAGAGATTATCAATGCTGTCAAGCATGGCGGACCTGATCCTCAAAGCAATGTCCGTCTAAGAGTCGCGATTCAAAAAGCAAAAGCGATGAATGTTCCAAATGACAATATTGATCGTCTCATTAAAAAGGCCTCCAGTAGTGATCAAGAGGCCTATATCGAGATGCACTATGAGTTGTATGGCTACGGGGGTGTGGGCATTTTAGTAGAAGTTCTCACGGATAATAAAAACCGAATTTCTTCTGAAATACGCATTGCAACGAACAAACGTGGGGGCTCTATTGCCCATCCAGGAGCTGTTGCCTTCAATTTTGACAAAAAAGGCATCATTCATGTCCTCAAAAAATATGCAATTGAAGATGAGCTATTTTTAGCAGTCTCTGATGCTGGTGCGGAAGATTTTTTAGTTGAAGAAGAGGGGTTTGTCATTATTTGCGAGCCACGCAATTTTGATGCCGTAAAGGAGGCTATCCAGCACCTTCATATCGAGCATGTTGAGGCAGATCTGGAAATGATCCCAAAAGCTTTTGTCGAATGTGATGCGGAAGCTGCGGCAAATAATCTGGCGTTGATAGAGTGGCTTGAAGGCATTGATGATGTAGAGACTGTGTTTCACAATATGAAACAGCCATAAACAGTATGGAAGAGCTTTTTTGCTTTTCAAATGTTGAGCCATCAGCAGTATTGAGGCTGGCAGCTGCTTTTTCTCATATGCCAGGTACCTGCTTGTTGTTTTCGGGAAGCAGCTTCGATGCCGCAGAAAAATCATTTTTATGGGCGTTTCCATGGGATACGCTAACAGTAAGCAAAGGCTCTCTTGAGAGGCATAGAGCTTCTGTTCATACAGTCATAACCCCAACAGATATGTGGCAGGCGCTCAAAGAAGAGCTCCAGATGAAGGATCCAGAGCTTTGCAGTGCCGTGTGGAGTGGCTATTTTGGCTACGAAATGGGCAGGAGATGTCCTGCGCATTTTGGTGCTATCTCCACATCTGATATGTATCTTGGACGCTGCTGTCTGGAAGCAGTCTATACCCATCGCTCCAGAGATCTCATCATTTCTATCGATCGCAACTACCAGGAGCTGCTGCCTGATGAGACTCGAGAGATATGCCAGACGATGACAAAGAAAAAGTTGATAAAATTGCTTTTTGACAAACGACCTCCAGTTACTGCTCGAACCTCTTCTTTTGAAGTCGTCAAGCCTTTTGAAGGCAGTGCTAGTTTTGCAGACAAGGTAGCGTGCGTGCATGAATCTATTCGTGCAGGAGAGGTGTACCAGCTCAACTTGTCATGCGAGCTCCTGCTTCATGGCAGGTGCGATCCGTTTGCTCTATTTATGGAGCTTGTGCGAAATAATGAAGCCTCTTTCTTTTCCTTTATCAAGCTCAAAGAGTACGCCGTTGTCTCTGCTTCTCCAGAGCGATTGCTACGAAGAAAAGAGGGGCAGCTTGAAAGCCGTCCAATTAAGGGCACTCGGCCTCGAGGTCGTACGGAAAGTGAAGATAGGGTCAATCGCCAGCACCTAGACCAATCAGAAAAAGAGTGTGCAGAACTGGCAATGATTGTGGACCTGATGCGAAATGATATGAGTAGAGTCTCATATGCAGGCTCTGTGGCAATCAAAGAATTCCGTATAGAAGACTATCGCCATCTCTTTCATCGCCTTGCTATTATACAGGCCCAAAGTAAACCCTTACATGCCATCGATATTCTCAAAAATGTCTTTCCGGGAGGTTCTGTGACAGGATGTCCCAAGTATACCGCAATGGAGCGTATTGCTGAGCTCGAGCAGCGGCGGCGGGGGATATATACGGGGGCGATTGGATATATCACGCCCTATGGCGATTTTGATTTCAGCGTGGCTATTAGAACAGCAGTCGTTCAAGGCATGAGTCTTTCTTTTGCAGTTGGCAGCGGCATTGTGATCGACTCTGATCCTTATCAAGAGTATGAAGAGATGCAACACAAGGCAAAATCACTTCTTGAAGCATTGGATATACGAGGGAAAGTGTTGTGAATCGCTATATCTGGATTGATGGCCGCTGTGTAGGGGATCAAGAATGTACCTATTCGCTGAAAAATTGTGGATTAGAACATGGCGCGGGTGTCTTTACGACAATGCGTCTTCATAATGGTCATATCGAATGTCTGCAGGCGCATATTGACAGGCTGCTGCGACATGCCAGACAGCACGGCCTCCAGTTGCCTGTGATTACGCCAGATTATTTTTATGAGCTTGTAGAGAAAAATCAGGCCTATGAAGGTACATTTCGCCTCAAGGCGCTTATAGTGCCCACAGCTCTGCAGACAACAGCTGGTTCAACCCCCTGGGGTAAAAGTTCTTTGATGCTTTACATAGATCCCTATACACCATCAGTGAAAGAGGCTGTTCGACTTAATAGCTGTATTCTAGAGCCTTCTTGGCTGATTGCCAAGATCAAGACATTATCTCGTCTTGAAAGACGCATGCTCTTTTTTGAAGCCTCTCAAAAAGGTGTTGATGAGTATCTGACAACCACGAAAGAGGGCATTGTGCTCGAAGCCTTATATGCGAATGTATTTTGGCATCATCAAGGTGTATTTTCCATTCCTGATCGCAGCTTGCCTTATATGTTTGGCATTACCCTTACACATATTCTCACAGCTGTGCAACGCTTGGGCATGAATGTGCAAGAGGTAAAACTACGTCTTGAAGAGATTCCTCAAGAGGCCAATCTTTTCATTAGCAATGCTCTTATTTGGTGCCGGCCGGTAGAGGCAGTGGATGGGCGGCTATTTCGGAGAGATCTTCTTTTAGAGCAGGCGCTGCTTCAGGAGCTAGAGCGGTTAATTAAATAGTTGTAATTAAATTTTTATTTTTATATTTAAGGAGGAAAGAGACAGAAAAGGAGTATCATATGTTTACAGGTAACTATTCACGTTATTTGAAAGAGGTGGATATTGGATCTCTTACACCAGATACACTGACTGAAACAGTTGCAGGAGAGGTTCTTCAGCATGAAGAAGGTGTGCGTGGATATGATCCTAACAAGATGAATTGTATTCTCAGATTTTTTGCGTGGTTCTTTGATAAAACAATAGAATGTACATTTGAGAACTTAAAAACTGGAAAAGTAGAGGTCGTTATTCTTGGAAGAAGAAGCCTTGAAGCTTTTATGGTGCGCAATAAAATTATAGCAAACAGAAATGAATTTGATCCAAAAAACGCTGTCGAACAGCTTGCCAAATTTTACGAAAAAACCATCAAAGAGCGTAATGCCATGATCCAAGACGCACCCGCTATTAAGGCTCGACGGAAGATTCCAGGCGACGATGCAGACAGTATTACTTTCTCCCGAGAAGAAGCAGAGGCCGTCTGTAATGCAATTGGCGTCCAGCCAGAGGTCAGAGAGAAGCTGCTGGATCGATTTAGTAAGGCAGATGGCAAGTATGTGCTCACCAAATCACA
>CAYOTQ010000067.1:0-6944 GCA_964406915.1 uncultured bacterium | reverse complement strand
ATGAACCGGCACCAACATATGTACGAGTGAATCTTGCAAAAACTGACAGGCAGGCGCTTCTTGAACGCTGGCAAAAACAAGGCTATCTGGTATCAGCAGGCAGCGAGTCTGAAAGTTCTATCTGTTTTCAGAAGAAAGTCAACTTCTTCTGTCTGCCAGAATTTCGTGATGGGTTATTTGAAGTGCAAGACGAAGCCTCTCAGCTTGTTGCTCAAATGGTCTATGCCAAGCCAGGTGAGAGAGTGCTTGATTTTTGTGCCGGCTCCGGAGGAAAAACATTAGCATTTGCCTCTCGCCTTGCAGGGACTGGTCAGATATTTTTGCACGATGTGAGACTGTCTGCCTTGATAGAGGCCCGAAAGAGGCTGAAGCGTGCTGGTGTGCAAAATGCGCAGATTGTCCATGCGCAAGAGCATAAGAAACTCAAAGGATTAAAGAAGTCCATGGACTGGGTAATAGTAGATGCTCCTTGTTCGGGAACCGGTACTTTACGTCGCAATCCTGACATGAAATGGAAATTTTCTCAAGAGATGCTTGAGCGTCTTGTCTCACAGCAGCGAGTGATCTTTGAACAGGCGCTCAGCTTTGTCAAACCCTCTGGCTATATTGTTTATGCCACCTGCAGCATCCTAAGACAGGAAAATCAGCAGCAAGTAGAACACTTTTTACGTACCTATCCGATTGAGCAGGAAGGGCCCTGTTTTGAAAGTATTCCGCAGCCAGGAAAAAAAGATGGCTTTTTTGCGGTGATGTTTCGAAAAAAATCCTCTGGCGAGATAGTATTGTTAGAAAAAACGGAATATCATGATAGTACCTATTCAAACTCTTTTGATCCTCGCGCTGTGTGTCATTCCAACATGCATGCTAAATGTGATTCCAAATTGGATTCTCGGTATGTCAGCTGCTGCTAGCAGCCATACACTTGCAGCGGCTCAGCCAACAAAAAAGAAAATCATCATTAATAATCGTGTGCTTGCAAATGTCAATGGCAAGGCCATTTCTGTTATTGATGTGATGAAAAAGATGGATATGATTCTCTATCAGCGTTATCCCCAATACCTGGATGTTCCTGAAGCGCGCTATCAATTTTATACGACGACATGGAAGAAGATATTCAGTGATCTTGTGGATCGCGAGCTGATCATTGCTGATGCTGAAGAGAAAAATTTTGAGGTAAGCTCAGGAGATGTGAGAGAAGAGATGGAAGAGATCTTTGGTCCTCACATGATGCTCAATTTGCACAACGCGGGCCTGACGTTTGAAGAAGCGTGGCAGATGGTGAAGGCAGATATCGTGATCAGGCGAATGCTTCACTATCAGGTGCGCTCTCGCATCTATAGCCAGATCACCACTCAGGAAGTACGAGATGCCTACGATGTTTATGCCAAAAAGAATAACAGTGAAAAAGAGTATGTCTGGCAGGCGATCTCTCTGAGAGCTCCTCGTCAGGATCTGGCCGCCTCTCTGGGACAGCTTGCCTATCGTCTGCTTGCAGAAGAAAAAATACCTGTAGACGCACTAGAGGCAAAAATCCAGGCAAATGAGCTCTGGCAGCCGCAAGTCTCTATTGCTATTTCCACTCTCTATACGCAAAAGCAGAGAGACCTCTCTACCCAGCTGCAAGAGCTGTTTGCTTCTCTAGAAGAGGGTATGCATAGCAAGCCTCTGCTTCAGGTCAGCAAATCGGATCAAACACCAGTGGTGCGAATCTACTATCTACAACAGATAAAACAGGCGCAGACAGCTTCCTTGCACACCATGTGGCCGCAACTCAAAGAAGAGATTGCCCAAATGAGGATCGAGCAGGAGACAGAGGTCTATTTTGCCTCGCTGCATCGCCACTTTCATCTTTCAAAAAATGAGATTGAACAGCAGCTGCCGGCCCAATTTCAGCCATTTGAATTGCGCTAATTTGTATGCTAGGCAAATCTTTAGATCTTAATGAATTGTGCATTCGCCACCCCGAATCGACCTTTTTCTTTCGTCTCCAGAGTCACGAAGGGGAGGAGTTTGGTGTGCGCCCTGGAGATATACTTGTTGTCGATCGTTGCCAGCCGCTAGCAGCAGGCAAGCTATTTGTTGCCATTAGGGATGGAGAGCTTTGCCTCAAAAAGTATGGGTCACGTATCCAATCTGGAATACAAGAGCTGCAGGTCTGGGGTGTCGTTACCTATGTCATTAGTCCTCGTTGATTGTAATAACTTCTTTGTCTCCTGTGAGCGTCTCTTCAAGCCTAAGCTAGAAAAGGAGCCGGTCATTGTGCTGTCAGGAGATGGAGGGTGTATTGTCGCCCGGTCTCAGGAAGCCAAACAGCTAGGAATTCCTATGGGCGCTCCTTTTTTTGAATATGCCCGTCACTGCAAGCAATATGGCGTCCAGGTGCTGGCAGCAAATTTTTCCCTCTATGCGGATATATCCAGACGTGTGATGCAGACGCTTAGTCGTATTGCCGGATCTCTAGAGGTTTATTCAATCGATGAGGCCTTTTTGTCTCTTCCGGGAGCATCGACAGAGGATTTAGCAGGTATTAGAAAAACTGTCATGCGGGCAACAGGCATTCCGGTGTCTATAGGAATGGGCAGTACGAAGACGCTTGCAAAAGTGGCCACGAACTGTGCAAAAAAGAGTGCTGAGGGTGTCTATTTGATCGATGAGATAAATAGAGAGGCTCTTCTTGAAAGATATGATGTGGGCGAAGTCTGGGGGATTGGCCGTAAACTCTGCCAGCAGCTAAAAGCGAAGCAGATCCATACCGCCTATCAGTTCACCCAGCAGCCAGACGGTCTATTGAAGAGGCTATTTGGTGTTGTGGGCATGCGCATTGCTTGGGAGCTTCGTGGGATAAGCTGCTTTGCTGTGCATGAGAATCCAGAGCCAAAGAAATCGATCAGTACTGCCCAGGGATTTCGAGAGCCTCTATTTGCCTATGAAGAGATTGCGGCAATCCTGGCCGGGGATGTTGCTAGGGTAGCTCGGGAACTTCGCCGCCAGCAGAGCTGTGCGTCCATGATGTTGGTCCTTCTGCGGACCTCTCCGCATAACCCTGTGGCACAGTACAGAGAAGAAGCTTCCATTATTCTTCCTGAGCCTACAGCCTATACGCCGACATTGATTCGCCATGCGAAAGAGGCTCTCAAAAGTATCTATAAAGAAGGCCTTATCTATAAAAAGGTGGGTGTTGTCTTGGAAGGGCTTGTAGATGAGCGTTGCTGGCAACCAACGCTATTTGAGCAGGCGGCTGGCCGCAAAAACATAAGGGAAAAGCAGCTGATGCAGGTCTGTGATGCTGTGAACCAAAAGTTTGGCAAGCAAGCACTCTCTTTTGCGGCTGTTCAAGGACGCGCTTCCCGATCGACAAATCGATCGCCGCGCTACACCACGCACTGGGAAGAATTACCAGTTCTATAATGCAAAGTATCTTTTGCTTTTGTTACAATCTTCAATTTTCTTTAATTTGTAAATATTTATTTTTTATATGAATTTTATTGTAATAGATGATTCTGATGTATATCAACGGGCTGAGAGTGTCTATGAATACCAGCATACGAGAGAGCACGGCGCAGATACAAGCGAGGGCATGAGCAATTCGCACGGTTCTTGCTGGATGATTAGTGTGCTTCAGGCCCTTCGTGCCTCTTTTTGGTTCCAACACCTGTATTCTCCTGCCAACAGCGCTGTACCTAGCAAGCTGCAACGCGAGCTTTTTCGTCTCTTTGATATCATGGAAGGAAAAAATGGACAGAAAAAGCGCCTTGTGACCGCTCAAGAGACGTTGGATTTTAAACGTCTTCTCATACAAGAAGGCTTGCCGGTAGGTCTTAGGCAAGCGTATTTAGAAGAGCCATTCTTGAAGTTCTTTCTCAAGAAACTACAAATTCCGCAAATCCACTATACAATTGGTGGAAAAAAGTATCGAAAGCAGCTTCTCTCTCTGCCGCTAAAAGAGCAAAAAGAACCAAGGCAGCTGCAAACGGTCATAAAAGAGCTCCAAGCTGCGTTTGTACGTGAAAATGAAGTTCCTAAATTTCTACCCGTCTTTCTCGATCGGCCAGAAATCAAGCGATATACAGATCAAAGAAGATACCGGATAGAAGCGTCTCGCGTGCCTATTATCCCAACCAGCACCCTGAATATTCCTGTTGGGAAAAAAATGGCTAGCTTTGAGCTTGTGGCTATCGTGGTGGGACGGGATAGCAAAAGCCATGCCTATACCTACGTGATCCAAGGAAAAAAATGGGTGGAATACAATGATCATGACGTGATTGTGCATGAGGAGCCGATGGCGGGCAAGCGGCGTGCAGCTTCACATCACACGCCATTTACAGATGCGTGCGCGCATAGTGCAATTTTGGTTTATGAATGGAAAGAGACTCTCTAAGAGAAACGGCAGAGGCGGATTGTCGTGTTGTCGCTTGTGTTTTTTATAATGACGATTTCCTCTGTTTCAAGCTCTACATAGCTGCCATCATGAGCTACGTGTTTATCGGCGGTCTGTTTCGTTTCTTTAGCTGTTAACGGAGGAAAATCGAGCTGATAAAAGCCTTGATCTAAGAGCTGTCCATAGAGTTCTGTCGTGACTTTTTCTGTAAAATGCCGATGGTAGCAGGTTTTATTTTTATCAAATGCATAGCCAAAGATGCCTCGCCGTTTTTGGCCATCATGCATAATCATCTCGCCGATCAATGTCTTCTGTTCCTCTCTATTTCCAATACCTTCTGACTCGACATATTTGTCTACAGCAAGGGCAAAAGCGTGCTCAGAACGTATTCGTTTTTGTGTCTCAGGCTGGCAGCTCATATACTTTGGGTCATTGAGGAAGGGGTCAATTGAGGGATCTCGGCTCCACCAGCGGATCACTCGGGGGTGGTAAGCATAGCCTGAAGGCGCGGCTGTTTTCTGTGGAGGTCGTTTTGTTTTTGTTTTTTTTGGTGCCACAGGCTGCTTTTGACTTTCGGAAATATTAAAATATTTCATGGCTTGCGTAAGCCGCATCACATCCTCTTCTTCTGCCTGAAGCAAGGTTTTGGTGATAGAGGGTATTGCTGGCAGCGGGGCTGCTAGCAAGTCGGCCTCTTTTGCAAATTCCTCAGGAGATAATAATTTGTTTTTAGGAAATTCTTTGGTCGATACTGCTTTTTGGAAAATTTGTTGATAGAGGGCCTTAATATTTCCTATAGCGAAATACTTATTAATGGCTTTTTGAAATTCATGAGAAAAAATTGTCAGTTTCTCTGCCTTTATTATGAGATAGTGTTCTACAAGATCTTGGGTATTTGATGGTATTTTTTCTCTCAACCAATGAAGAAAGCTAAGTTTTGTATTAGCTGCCTTTGTAGCTACTTTTGCGATCTCTTCTAATGCTCTTATCGTTTGATCTCGAAACGCTTGAGAAAAATATTTTTGAAAAGTATTTGCGAAATCTTCATTCCTATATTTATTCAATGTTTGGTGGTACAGAGCGTCAGTACCCGTAAAGTCCAAACCTTTGTAGCATCGTTCTTTTATTTCTTGACTACGGCTGCTCTTCGTAATTTTTTGAAAGAAAGGATACCAAGATTGCTGTCTTTCTTTTTCGGGAAATCCAAGCTTACGCATTTTTGCCGCAAATATAAAAATGCGTATATCCTCAATATCAGTAATACCGTCTATGTTGAGAATAGAGCAAGAACCACTAGGAGAGCTGGCTATACAAAGAAATTTTTCTTGTAGATAATTTTTTCGTAGAGTCTCAGTTCTTTTGCAAAGTTCTATCGTATCTCTTACATATATCAAATACTTTTGTGTGTGTACAAAGAGAGTTAACGCAACTAAAAGATTCCTATTTTCTGTGTGAGAAAGTGTAGGCTCTTTCAGGATCCGCTGTATCTCCAAGGGTTGAGTGCTGCATGACAAAGAATGTTGTGTGTAGCGTGTTATATGAGGATTGGTCAACATCCAGTCGTCCAGATATTGAGCTTCAGGCATCAGGAAAAGATCAGCGTCGCTTTGAATAAAATGGTGCACATAAGGTGTTAATTCTTTTACTTGTCTGATAATTTGTTCGGGAATAGTTATGCTTGGTTGCAGAAGGATCGTTTCAAAAAGCCTAGCAACAGTGCAAAGGAGCTCTTGCTTTGCAGCCACAGAGCTTTTGTTGCCGCTGAGTAAGATAATAAAACTGCTTGAGTTTTGTTTGTGTACAGAATTCCGAAAGCGGAAGAGCTCAAGACAGTCGCTTAATGTTTGATTAAAATTGAAGCCGTCATTAACTACTAGTGACATAATATTGATTTATCCGACATGTTGATGATAAATTTTGCAAAAATTCTACAACAAAAATGAATACATAGCTATCGGTAAGAAAATGAATTGAGTAGAAGAAATCCCAGGAGGCACACCTTTTGAGATAGGCATCCTGGGAGGAGATAATTATTCCTCAAAATGACAGGAGATTGGCTATTTTATGCCAAGCACCGTCGCTATCAGGCTATTTTTTGGGTTTGGCTTTTACAAAGAGCTCTTGCATCATATCGACGTAGCGCTGTCTATCAGGCATTTTTCTTGACTGATGTGCTACGGCGGTTTGCATGAGAAAGTCAAGGGTTTTAAACCCACGATCTTTTACAGGAGCCCTAGTCCCAATAATCTTACCAAGAAGCGTCCGACTGGCTTCTCTGGCCTGCGTGAATTGGTTGGAATTGATAATGTCGCTATATACCTCGCGGTGCGTTTGCCAGAGACTTTTGAGTTTATCAAAAGCATGGGGGCCGCTAAGCGTTACCTCTTTGGCGCGTTGAAGCAGCGATTTGGGAGCTGATCGAACGGGAGTCGGTTGCTCAGGCGTTGCCATACGTATTTCTTCCATATCCGCGCTTATTGGCTCACTAGAAGATGTTAAAGACTCTTCGAATGCCTGATTGAGAGGAGCTGGGGAGAATGATACATCGGGTAGTTCATCTGGTGGT
>CAYOTQ010000066.1:0-7005 GCA_964406915.1 uncultured bacterium | reverse complement strand
GGCCTTTTTGAGAGGGACGTACTGGGAGATGAGCTCAGGCAGGTCAATGCGCTGACGAAGCGTTTCAAGACTTTCTTTTGTAAAACGGGCCATAGGGGTATTTGTACTCTTATAAGAAAATAAGTATATCACACTCTTTTTGTAAGAGTACAAACGATTTGTTGGACTGAATGTGCGACAACCGCTTTGGCATTGCTCCAGATAGATCTTTCTGTAAAAGCGCCATGGATGCGATCAAACCTGCAGGGCTCAAGCGACTCAGCAATCCTTTTAACACAAGAGGTTTCATATCTAAAACGAGTCATTTTTAATTGCTTTAACCTTTAAAATTTATTGCTCGACAGTAACACGCAACTTGAATTAGAATCATCAAACATCAAAAATGAGTGTGTATTAATATGGATCCTTATCTTTTAGGTGTGAATAATCAAACGCCTCAGCAACCCCTTCCACAGCAGCCGAATAATGCCCCTCTTCCACCCGTACCAGTGACTATGCAAACCACTAATCATAGCGTGTTCTCTGCAATACAGAGTGGCATGAAAATGCTTACTTTAACAGATGCGTCAAAGACAATGGGGACTCGTATACAGCAGATCCTACAACACGTAGATTCAAGCTCAAGCTCCACTCACATCTCTTCACAAGATCCTGTAGAGCGCAATATGCCAATTGAAGAGCGTTATGAAAAACTCTTCAGTTCAGCCTTACAATCTTCTTCCTCATCCTCTTCCAGCTCTACTACTGCTCTAACTACTTCAGTTCCTCGCAAGGAGCAGAAATATGATCAATATCGTGAAGACACTCTTGCCTACCGACAGTTGTCAATAATACCTTATCAAGAGGTTTTTCCCCCAACCCAAAACACCATATCTGATGTATTTCAGCAGTTCTGGAACCGGTCCTATTCACCAACTGTAAAAGCTGCGTATCTCGTACAGAAAATGGTATTTTGCACACCTTGCGCCCACCCTGCAATACAGGAGCATGTCATTCCAGCTTTATATCAAGTGATAAAACAGAATCCACACCATGTGCTTGCTCTCACTTGTTTAAGTGCACTACTCCTTACCACACAAGAAAATGACTGCGATGCTGTTGTCTCCTATCTTGATGTAGCGCTTAGGAGGGAGCCAAACAATGCGTTTGCAAAAATACTTTCTCTTTGTCATCTCGAAAAGAAAGGAATACCCTCAGAAGATGCCAACAAGAGGATCTGCGCACAAATGGAAGGAATTGCTTCTGAGTGGATGGGCTGTTTGCCTACCGGTTTTTTCCAAGGATGGGTAAGCCTCAACCACAAAGGAGTTCTTGCACAGACAAGTACCGGACGACTATATCTTGATGGATATTTTGCTCCTGATTACCAAAAGGCCTATACGATAAATGCAAAAAATTTTACTGCGTATTTTTCAGAATTCTGTGGCGCAGCTGGCAACAGAGCGCACTGGCAAAAGGCCAACTTTAATCACAATCCTGCATTACACAGACAAGTAGAGAAGACGTATAATGACTGTCTAAAACGGTGCATGACGCAATTTCCAAAATATGCTCCGTTATTCATTTACTTCGAAAGCGGTGAAAGAAATTTGCTGTGGGAAAAGACACTGTCTTCAAGTGATTGCACTATAGTGCGTGATCTTATAGAGATATTTGCGTATTGTACTAAAGGACATCCAGACAGACAAAATAAAGCTTCAAAATTTTAATGCTTAGACTGTGTCTGAAAGAGATCTTGTCTGGTGTGAAACGAGCTTCTCTAGCACCCCCCCTCAACTAGGGGGATAAAAGAAACTCGTGTCAAAAATCATCATCTTTCCCATACACTTCCAATCGTAATTGAGGTATCAGCAGAGGAACGATATCCTTTGCTATTTCCCTGATTTGGCCGCTCTTACCTTTTCCACAGCTGCTTTGTACAGATCGTTAATCTCCCTCAAGCCGCAGAGGGACTTACACTACAAGGCCCAGGTGAGGTTAAGATAACCTCAAAAATTGATAAAATCTTAATTCGAAGACAGTCTCTTAGCACGAGACACATAACAAAAAGATATATTTTAATACAACCGCTGCACGATTTTCTCAATCTGATTGGAAAAGTCCAACTGTTCGACATGCCCGCGAATACGCCGGGCGCTCTCATCTGTCTTTGGCATGTGCATTGCCTGCTGCAGCAAATGCAAAAGCTCTTCAGGATTGCTCAGATCATCAAATACCTGTCCCATATCAGCTGTGTGCAAGATTTCAGCACCTCCATTTGCACTAGAAGTGATCACAGGCACACCAAAAGCCAGTGCTTCCACCGTCACATTCGCAAAAGGATCGTACAAAGAAGGAATCACCATACAGTCAGCGGCACAGTAATAAGGCTTAGCATCCGCCACAGCTCCAAAGAAACGTACCTGTTGCTCAACACCAAATTTTTGAGCAAGCTGCTGAAAATGAGCAAGATTGCGCTCTTTGCCAACCACCGATAGCTCATACTCCTGCGAGCCTAGCAGAGCTAGCGCTGACAGCAGCAGCGGCAGGCCTTTTCGCTCATACTCATTTCCAATAAAGAGAAACTGAAATTTATGAGGATTGAGACCAAGTTGCTGCTGAATCTGCCGCCGCTCTTGCAAGCCGCGAACAAATGGCAGCTGCCACTCTTTCCACTCAACGCCGTTATGCACTACACAGATTTTAGCAGGATCTACAGCCGGATAGTAGCTCTCTACCTCGCGCGCCACCATAGAAGAATTGGTAAACAAAATTTTGAGATCGTCGCTTTCAAAAGTTTTTCTCTCCATTTGCAACAGCAGCCTATGCAAAGGATTCCATGAAAACGAGCAAGATTTAAGCCAAGAGCTGCGTTTTTTTCGCCTGTCAAGATAGGCAGCATGCACGCCATTGCCTGCCCGGTAGTGAGTCTGCAAGCAAAAGTTGCGGTCCATGCCAAAGACCACATCCATCGGATGGTGTGCAAGATAGTTCTGGACTTGCCTGTCAAACCACAAGAGATGGAGGAGAGAAAGAGACTTGCGTTGGCCAAAAGAGACAACTGTACATCCTGAAGAGACTGCTGGCTCACAATCGGTCGTCAGCAAAAAGACTGAGTGGCCAGCCTCTGCGCACTTTTGCGCAAGCCTCAGTGTATATTTTTCCAGACCACCTCGCTTGGAAAGGCCGCTTTTTACAAATGCAATTCTTCTCGTACGCATCTCGTTAGTCCATCTCTAGCCGAATGCCATTTTTCTCAACAAATGCCTTGGCTACAAAAGGAGTCTGCTTGTCTTTATAGAGTTCAAAATTTTGCAGATATTTTCGAAAGCGCGCTCGCACATAGTGCTCTTGCTGCTGACGATGAGGGTCTCTCGGTTCAGTAGAAAGCACCAGCGCGACATATTGATCTTCCAGAGATTTCGGATCAATAAATTGTGTGATGACTGGAAATGAACTTTTTTGCTCTTTATCAAATACCAGCACCATTAACTCAAGATGGTTCTTTACAATATCCAAAAAAAGACGGCTGACATGGTTGGCAAAGAGCGGTAGCTTTACTGTCATAATTCCATTATAACTCACAAGCCATTCACTCGGCAGCAGCGGATTCGTCATCGGGTTTATTCTGCTGCTAGAATCGAGAGAATAAAATACGTGCACAGGAATCTTATGTTCAATCGGCAGCACTGTCTGTTTTAAAAAATTAATATGCAGCTGACGAGCTTCCGGACCATTGAGCTCTTGCTTCATATCATGCAGAAAAGGAATAGAGACTACCTTCCACTTCTCCGGAACCACAAAATTCACTTCATCATTTTTGCTGACTTCCAGCCGATCAAGATCGTCACTCGTCAGCTGACTCAAATCAAGCTGCAGCTCTATCCCCTTTGCCTGCAGCTGGCGTACATCTTCTTCTGGTCCGCTGACAACATGTGTAAGCTTTTGAGGCCATACATCGAGAAACTGATAGCCCTCTGGGGGCTCACCCTTAGGCACAGTGACAATGACAGGAACCTTGTCAGTGATAAGCCTGCTCAAGCGGATAATCATGTCACTTTGAGACAATCCCGTTACAGAATGCATCAGATCGACTTCTGGACTGTGGCTAACAAGATTTTTTTTGCCGACTTTTACAATCCACTCTTCTTCTTTTCCAGAAGCATCCAAGACCACTTCAAAATCAGCAGATTCGATCCCTTCGATGACTCCTTTAGATCCGGTGAGCGTCAATGTAAGCTGGCGGTCGAGAACTCCGTTGGGCCTTAAGCCGCGAATGGTCTTATCATGCGGCAAGTTGACGACACGAACAGGAACATGTGTAAATGTACGCGTTGTCGTAATCGAGCGCTCTATAACAAGCCAGAGACAGATGGCTGCAACCAGAGAGATTAGCTTCCGCTGCCAATGATCTAAAAAAAACTTTTTTACGTTTCCTTCCATGATTTAAGCCAATCTTGTAGCGAAAGTTTTGCAACAATTTCTGATTTTGGAGGATTGAAAATACTTCGCAAAATACCTTTAAAACGATCCATCTTCACACCTCGTGTCATAATTCCCTCGCGGGCAATTGACACCTTACCGGTTTCTTCAGAGACCACAATACTCAAAGCATCTGTCATTTGTGTGATGCCAAGCGCTGCTCGATGACGAGTGCCCATCGAGCGCGAAATTTGTGAGCTATCATCAGCAAGCGGCAAAATTGCTGCAGCTGCAAGAATCGTGGTACCACGGATAATGACAGCCCCATCATGCAGAGGTGAGCTAGAATTAAAGAGTGATTCCAAAAGCTCTGATGAAAATTGCCCATTGAGCATAATCGCTCGTGAAGCAAATTCATCCAGAGAGTCTTGGTTTTCAAGCAAAATTAAAGCACCAATGCGCTTCTCAGAAAGACGGTAGACAGAGTTGGCAAGCCCCTCCAAAAATCGGTCAAATTCTGACAGCTTTTCATATTTTTTGCCTTTTACACTCAATTTCGAAAGTGCCAGACGAAGCTCCGGCTGAAAAATAATAAGCATCGCCACCATCGCCACACCAACAAAACTACTCATCAATGTATGGAGCACTGGCAAATTCAGCCAACTAGCAATCAGGTAGATAATAAAAAAGACAGCGACCCCAAGTGCGAGGTCGATTGCTCGTGTATTCCAAAAAAAAGACAAAAGGTAGTAAATTGCAGCAGCCAAGATTGCAATTTCTGTAATAGGTACTAGGTAAGGCACGAGCATATGAATAGTCTGCATACGTTTCCTTTTCCTACTCTTTTACCTTACTTCACAACGTTTGATTTGCGCCTTGCGCCTTGCGTACAAATCCCTAAATCTGCAAATTAGTAAGCTTAGTACTTGATGATCGAAGTTTTTGGCATTATTTTTCGATCGTCATTTACGGGCTGATTTGCAAAACTCGTAATATGCTCCTGCTCACTTTGGTGTCAAGGACAAAAAATATAACTGATTGACAATAAAATAAAAAGAGTACAAATTTTTTCATTTGGTAAGTCTATGAATGCAATAGAAAATTCCCTCACTTCGATTGCTCAATCTTTCGATGGCTACTCTGATTATGCCACTTTTTCTCTCCATCTGCCAAATGACACCTCTGCAGCTATCAGCATCACCATGAGATCTATTTGCGAGAGAATAATGCGTGCAGCCTTGAGAACGATTCATGAAATTATTTTCTATTGGTTTGGCATCAATTTGAACCTCAGCAGCAAAGAACAAGACCAACAAGGAATACATTCGACAATTACCTATCTTGAACAGATATTCGGCCAAAAGAGGCTTCAGCGAGCCGCCCAAGCAGCAGAGATCAATTTTGATCTAATGAAACAAGAAGGCTATCTGATGACAAAAGGTCAGCTGCGCGCAATTTATTCACACTTGGCAATGGTTCAGACAATTGATTTTGAGGAATTACTCAATGAAATCCATTTCTCCCATTCATCAACCTTCGCTCGACAAGGTGTCGCCCAACAAGCCCTTTTGCTACAAGAACAATTTCGCGGCATCAATAGTTTGAACGCCTGTTCAAAAGAAAATATTGGCCAGCTACATGCACTGCTCATGCCTTTTGCTTCTATTGAAGATATGAGCTTTTCTTCCCCATTATTAGAAAGTATCGAACTGCCCTTCTTTATTTCAAAAAACCAGATGCTGGCCCGCATCGCGTATGCCGTAGAAACCTTGCGTAGAAAAGTATTCAGACGCCCTGACTGGGAATTTTATTTTGGCAAAAAGCTAGCACAGCCAGAATTTCCTTCAGGCATTATTGTTGCCCATCCAGAAGGCTATATACGACATACTTCCTCAATTAGCAACACAGGGATTACAAAGTTGTTTTTTGAATCAATTGGAACAACGCCCCTTGAGCCACATATTCTCTATCGAGGGACCAGGGTAGGCTTTCCTTCCGACTCTCTCTTTGACACCTACCACACTGTACGTGAAGATTTCACAGATGAACTGGGGGCCTATGGAGCTATGCGTACCTATGAAGAGACTCAGAGACAACTCTCTTCAGGTAAGAAGTACTGCTTGATTGGCTATAGCCTCGGCGGGGCTCACGCGCAGCGAGATAGCGTTCTCTTTTTTAATTCAGTTAGCAGACTCTCTACAGTAAGCTCCCCTGGAATTGACAATAAAACAACAGAGCTCTTTGCAAAACTCATTGAGACTCTACCCGACCATGGCACTCGCATGCAGATTGATCATGCCAGTGACCCTGAAGATATTGTAGATGCGGCCGGGGAAAGCCATATTGGCGCCGGTTGTAGCAATCGAGCACGCATCACAGTACGTTCCTACATCCCGATGCATCACCCAGCAGCTCTTGGGACAATGTTTCCAGATAAGCTCTCTCTTCTGCAAAGTGCGCCATTGTCATTGATGATGAATCTTATCAACGTCCCCATTTCACACTGTAGAGCAACATCTGGCCTGGATCATCGATGTCTTGAGCTTTCAAACGATACTACTGAAGAAAAAGAGATGATAGAAAAAATACTGGCGCATGATGTCT
>CAYOTQ010000065.1:0-7010 GCA_964406915.1 uncultured bacterium | reverse complement strand
TTGTCGTGATGGATGATTGGGTCGTCGGACAGGTCAATACGCTTCCTTCTGCTACGGCTTTAAGTGTCATTGCCATCAATCAATGGGATGCGTCTCAACAATTTTTCCTACAGCCCTTTTTGGGCGATCCTATTCCTCCTCTTGTTCAGGCAGCATTTGCCAATGCAGCACAAGGGGGGCAGGCAGCAATCAGCTGGGCGCCTGCTTCTGTATCGGCAGATCCGGAGAGCCGCTTAATTTATGCAATAGATGCTCTTCCCGGAAAAATTGCGGCTATCAAACTAGGCCGCACAGGCTTGAGAGTGGTGTGGAAAGCAGATCAGACAACAACCGAGTTTACGGCGCTCATCGGCTCTGAAAAAAAACGTGTTGTAGTAGGCACCGATATTCCTGGGCCTGAAATTCCAGGCAATAATATGAACGATTACGCCGTATGGCGAAATGCAAAAACAGGAGAGGAAATTGCACGATCACCCCTACTGCCGGCCATGACGCAAGGGACAATGATTCAGCCCTACTATTCAGGGCAGATGTTCTATGAAGGCCAATTAGGCGAACTTATCCAGTTGAGGCCGCATCCCTCTGAAGAGGAGAGTTGATCACGGCGCTTGAGTAAGAAACTGGTCTGTGTATGGAAGCGCCCCATACACAGACTCTTGTCTTTGCCGTGTATTAAATCCTGGATAATTTAAAATAAATCTTTTCATCATCGGATGACACTACCATATCGAATGTGTCTCCGTAAAAAGGATTAAATCCAACCTTAGTAGAGGCTGTTACCATGCATTCGGTCACCATTGAATGGACAATACTATCTAGTTCTAAGTTGATAAGTGTCGTAGGGGTAAACCATGTGATGATGAGTCCGCTGTCCACCGATAAGTAGTTGGCGATGTCTGTATAAATGGTATCTTCATTCTGCATGCACAAAAATGAGGCAGAACATGTTCCCACTTGCTCGTCGTCCTTGTTGTACAGGGGAGCTCTTCCTGCTAAATAGGCAGAAGAGGTGGTAGAACTGTCTATCAACACATTAGATGTTGGAATTTCGATAAAGCTCTGTATAAAGTCGGATATGTAGAGATAATAAGTGAGTTTCTTGCACTTTTTTGAGAACTTGTGGGCTTCCTTCTGTTCCTTTGCCTGGGTGTGCTTGATCCCTGCATTGCCGCTATATACATATAGCGGGGTACATGTGAGCAAAAATAGAAAAAAAACAGCTCTGCCTACATTTTGTAAAATTGACATGACTTTCTCCTTAAATAAGTTCGTTAGCTAAGAAGAGTCTATAGGTAAAACGAGGAGTTGTTTTCAATATCTTTTAGGTTTGTAGGTACGCGCTCGTGCTCACAAATAGTAAGGGGAATCTACCGCATTGATCGTATCTTTGAAAGTCCTTTTCAGTCAGTTCCTTAAAGAAAATCTTACGGTAATTTTTTATTCGTTTTTTCACGCATAGATCTTTAGAGAGGATTTTTGCAAAAATTTGCCCTAACTTTTTACTTGTCCATCGGATGTGTTTGCTATGATCTTGTAAAAATGCATCAAATGTATACTCTTGCTCATATGATTGATAGATGATACACGTATCATCAGCAGATTTTTCGACGACAAGGCTATGTATATTGTGATACAGAGAGCAGACAACGGCTAATCGATGATTCTTTTCAAGAGGTTGGGCCAGCAGCTGTTGAAACTGCTCGATACTTCTCTGTACGGCTGATTGGGGTGAAACCATATCTAGAGGGCCAATAGTAATTGCTAAAATGGCTCTTTCTTTGCCTTTGTAGCTTTCTTGCGGGGCGATTTGAGTCAAGACAAGAGGTGCGGTTTCAGTACAGATAGCCCACATGTTCTCTACCATTTCCGCCACAATTTCAGTGGTAGGGGGCAGCAGTGATAACGTCTCTTCCAGTCGATTTCGATATAACATTTGGCGCAAAGGATTTTGCTCAAACCAAGATGCATTACCTTGCTGTGATTCTGTTTTACTCAATGTCACTTGCTGAGAGAATGTTTCAAAAGGATTGGTAGGTTGAATCTGGGTCATTTGCATGATATGTCTTTTAAAATGATTTTGTTATAAGTAATTTTACAGAGAGAGTGAATGAGAATCCTCATACTCCTTAACAATCATTTTGCAATTATTTTCTTTATATTGAAAGGTATTGTTAAGGAGTACTTGATTGAGACGGATCCTATTAGACTTGCTAGCTTCTAAAGGAGTCAAAGATGCTTAATCTACCAGCTAGAGGAATGCTATTTTGTTCCCGAGCTTTATGTTGATTTGCTTTATCTTGTCGCCTTATTGCATCAAATACTTGGTTGATTTCAGCTAAAGATTCACTAATAGCCAATCTCTGTATTCCATATACTCTTTCGCGCTCACGATATTGTGATGCCTTTTCATCCAATATAGATTTCTCTACGCTTTCAGGAGGCTGATAACACGACTTGAGTTGAGCGTGTCTTGCATTGTCCATATCGCGAACCTGGAGATCGCCATATATTGGCTCAGCTTGGCTAAGAAAGTTACGTTCTAGCACTAGCTTGCGAACATGAATATGGTGAAGAGGCCTTTTTTCATAGATACGCTGAAGAGGAGCTTTTTCAGGAGAGATGTAAGACTTATCTTTTGGCGCCTCTTGTGTTGCCGTTTGCTGAGGGATTTCTTCCTGCATATTATCAGTATCGGTAGAGTCAGACTCTGTTCCAGATGAATCTTGTGCCTCTTCTTCTCCCGCCATCGGTTGATCACCACCATACGAATGATGAAAATCAAAATCGTCTTCACCATATCCTGTGTCTTGATTAATCATAGATCCATTAATTTGTGGAGGATTAAGTGTAGGGTTATTAAATCGGTCAGGATCAATGTTGGGCATAGGATGATTAATTATAGAATCAATTGAAAACGTCATTTTAACCTCGGTAAATATTTTTGAAATTTATTTTATGTAAAACTGAAAAATACATCGTTGAAGATGTGTGAAAGAGTATCCGATCTTAACATAAAGCAGAAATATTGTAACTATGTAATTTGGGATGGTGTTTTTAATTTTATCTCAATGGAACCTTTGATCATGTCCTCTACATGCTCGAGTATGGAAATATTCCTCAGTCGATCACTTTAGAGAATGCTTTTGAATTAGTTGCAGCAACAAACGCCCTTCTAGCAAATCATGTTCAACAGTTTTTGCTCCAGCATTTATCGCTGCAGAGATGCGTCACCTACAGGCTAGTATCATTTACTGATCAATGATGATGGCCTCCATTATGGTGACCACTATGATGCCCATGGCCGCCGTGATTGCCTCCACTATGGTGGCCTCCGTTATGATGACCTCCTCCATCCCTGTGATTATCGCAGCTATGTCCGCAATAGACGTATGAATTTGCTGCTGGCAGAGAAGAGATCCCTATTGGCAAAAAGAGCATTCCACATCCTAAATAGCAAGTAAGAAGAACCATTCTCATAACCCCTCCTATTTCTTTCTCAGACACCTCTATTATAACAAAATCTCTTAATACAAGTAGATATTCCTCAATTCATACATCGGTTATAGTGTTCACTTAAATTTTGAGAGAGGAGAAGATGAAAGAAAAATGCAAGGTTCCTACTGCTGTTCTTACAAAGGAGACCAATGAGATACAGCGAGTGCACACCCTAAAGAACAATCGCCAAAAGAGACATCACTACCAGGAGTTTGTCATCGAAGGTCATGCGGCCATCGACCAGGCATGCGAGATGGGATGGGACATCGAGGCATTTTTTTACAACAAAGACATACCGCTCTCTGATTGGGCAAAGAGTCATCTTGAGGGCACGCCAAGCAAGGCGACTTTTGCTATTTCTGAAGAGCTGATGAGTAAGCTGTCTGAAAAAACAGATAGTTCTGAATTAATCGCGACTGCGAAAATGCGTGTGAAACATTTCTCAGCCTACCAGCCAAAAGCTCATGACGTTATTGTGGTTCTAGATGAGCCAAATAGTCCTGGAAATTTAGGAATGATTATACGCTCTGCAGCGGCTTTTGGGGCATCTGCTGTCGTGCTTTCAGGTCATGCGGCAGATGAGTATGACCCAAAATGCATTCGAGCAAGTGTAGGGACTTTTTTTGCGTTGCCCCTCTATCATATTGAGGGAATCAGAGCATTTTCAGAGATCATCGAGACCTTGAAGGGGAATCTAGAGGTGAGGATCGTAGCATCGGGCAATCAAGGCTCCATTTCGATGAAGCAAGCCTCTTTTACTGCGGATGTTTTATTTTTAATACTCGGAAATGAGACGTGCGGTGTGAGTAGAGGCTATCGGCACATTGCTGATGAATTTGTGCAGATTCCGTTGTCCGGAAAATTTACCTCCCTCAATATCGCTGCTGCTGCTTCTGTCTTTTTATATGAGATCTTCCAGAGGCGCTAAATATTATTCGTATTAAACATGTTTTATTATATTAGTAATTTTAATATAATTACTTATTATATAAAACAGCGTGATAATATGTTTAATTTATCAAGTAATGTTATTTGTCGGGAACAGTTTGGTCTGCAAGTTGTTCAGTCAGCTACTGATCCGAAAACAAAAGAAAAGTGGTTAAGTCAAGCGTCTTCGACGTTGGTTGATTGGAAAAAGTGTATACAAACCCGGTTCGAGACAACAGTTCATCTCTATTCGAGACGTGGTGCAGAGGCTTTCAATGACGAAAATGTTATGAGTACTTATAACGCGGTTGTTAGGGGGATACAAAACGATATAAAAAAAATCAGAGAGAAGCCTGGCGTTACAATTTTGATTCTTCTAGATAGCCAGCAGCGCGTGCAGTCTATCTCTTCTCTCAAAGAAAAGAAAGATCAGCTCTTGGTCAGACATCTGCTTTCCGCTCCCTGGAATATCGCTATGCATAGCCCGAATACTCCTCAAAATCAAGCGATGGCGGTGAAAGGCGCTGGGACAACTATGATGCGCCAGGCGTATGAGTTTGCACGTGTAAAAAACAAAGCTTCAATTAAAATATTTTCATTTCCAACAGCAGTTAATTTCTATAAAAACCATCTAAAAATGTCCCTATCTGGAGATTGTGATCGCACCTTTTACTTTAAGGTATCCAAAGAAGAACTGCCAGAGAGTCTCAAGGTTTCTTCCGGTAATTTACTCGCAGTTGGAGAGTAAAAAAGAGACCATTCTTTGATTGTAAAGAAATTCATTTAATCTTCCTGGTTTATTGTATATAATGAAAGAAAGAGTAGAAGGAAGATAGTATGGCATCTATTAGCAATCATGACTCACCTTATGTAGGGCCAGAATATAGTAAAGATGAAGGGGTTGAGACAGACAAGCAGACGAATACCCCAATCACTACAGATTTTGTAAAAACGAAAGTTGCAGATGCTGCCCAAGCAGCCATTTCTCCAGAGGAATTGGCAAAAAAAGTATCGTTTCAAGGGCCGGAGTCTCAAGAAAGCGAAAAAGTCCACCAACGAGCGATGAGTGAGCTTGCTCCAGCGGAGTCTAGTGCGTATGTATCTCCTGAAACCGCCTACGTACAAGAGGGGGAGATTGTCTTTTCTGCTCCATCGCAGCCGCTGGCTGTCCAGGCGCAAAAAGCGAATTTAGTAGCGCTTCTTGGTCAAGAGCTTATCATCACATCCAACTTGGAAGGTCCCAAAAAAGGATATGCGCCGACGGTTCAAAGGTACCTACAAGGCCTTAAAGCCGAAGAGCTTTCGCATTTGGAATCGCTGGGTTCCGGGCATTTCAAAACTACATTTAAAACATATATAACAACAAGAAATAAACTCAACGAGTACACTGTCAAGCCGGTTGCTGTCGCTGCTATGCAAACGCCGCAAGAGGACAAAGACGGCATAGTGAATGCTATACAAAGAGAAAAGGAGATGTTGATCTTGACGGCAAAGCAACATATCCCAGGAGTCTTGCCAAATTATGGTATGATGACAACTCCACACAATGAGGACTTTGTTGTGGTGACTAAGTTTTGCAACAAAGGAAGTGTGAAAAATGGTTTTGGGGAAGTTGGCCAGACAATGCAGCAGAGATATACCATCATAAAAAATTGCTGGGAAGCATTAAGCCAATTTCATGCAGCAGGATTTACTCATCGAGATGTAAAGGCAAGCAATTTTTTACTTCATGAAACACAAAATAAGCAAATAAAGAGTTATGTGGGTGATTTGGGTCTTGCTTGTGCCTCGAACTCAAAAAGCCGCGAAGGCAGATGGAAAAATATGTCAGTGCTGCCGCCTTTTGCTCGCACAGCTACGCAAGGGATGTTATCTGATCCTAAAATTGACACGTGGGCATTTGGGCTGATGATTTGCAACATTATGCGGGCGCCACACGAAGGTCTTGCTTTTGATTGCGACGAAGAGGAGCTTGCAAAATCGGCGATAGTCCAGAAATGGCTGGACAGATCCCTCTCTGTAGCTAAAGCCCAAGACAAAGTGAGGGAATTTATTGATGAAACGTTTGAAAAAGCTCCCTTTTCTGATAACCAAGATGTAAATGCTGCTTGCAGGCTCCTTGTCATGCAAATGATGGGAGCGTCTCTTGATGAAATTCCAGATGATGCAGAGATAACCAAGGCTTTTGCTGCTATTGAGAAAAAGATCTATACATAACCTCTTTTGCCAAGATGCCATTTCACAGCTGCTAATGTAAATGGGATGATGTCGTCTATACGGTTTTTTGTCGATCGTAAGACTCGAGCAGCTTCCTTGATTGTTGAGCCAGAGCCGATATAGTCATCTACAAGCAGAATAGAGCCTCTTGGTAACTCTTCTTCTGGGTTTAGTTTCATTCGTTTCCACACATTTTGATGGCGCTGGTCGTTGTTAAGGAGCTCTCCTTGGCGTGCAGCCGGCAGCTCGTGCCAGATTAATACATCTGCAAAGACTGGAATGTTCAAATATGCCGACATAATGCTGAGGATCGACTCTCGAGCTTTCCATGTGCGCGATAGCGGCGCAGCGCAGCAGTTTCGACTGCACAA
>CAYOTQ010000064.1:0-7019 GCA_964406915.1 uncultured bacterium | reverse complement strand
AATAACCAGTTACATGTGCTTTATAGTGAATTAATTTCTCCACAAACTCTTGAACGAGGTTCTTCCGAGGAAAATCCACGTGTGTATATCTACATGGATCGGAAAGGAAGTATTCATTGTGAAAGAGCCCCTGAATGCTGTTGTTTCCCATGTTGTGATCGAGTAAAGAGGATAGTTCGCAGTGTTTTTCGCTCTCATAATTACAATTTGAGAGATAGCCGAGTGCAGCGAGCAATCTCTTGTCTTTACAGCTATGCACTCTCAGATGAAAATGAGACAGCATTTGAGTCTTTCAAACCATTTCATGAGATCTTTCAGAAGGTATGTATGAAAATGGCAGATGGCCATAGCCTTTGCAGATCGGTACAAGGTTTTGATGCTTTCGAACAGAAACTAGCTTCAACTCTATATATTGTGAAAAGACTTTTGGCAGATGAGTGGAAAAAGCGCCCTCTGTCAGCTGTTGATACGAAAGATCTGCAAGTGGGTATACAGCTCTTTGCTGAGATTGTTAGTAAAGATATTGGTCAAGAGCAAGAGAAGATCAAGACTTTTGTACAAGATAAATCCTATTACTTTACTCACATTTGTGAACTTGGCTTTCCATTTTCGTTGCTGGATAGGTCTGCTGCTCTTGCAACCCTTGAGCATGCGCTGCAAGGGTTTGATTCGCCCATAGCCTATTACATCATGCGGCAGATGCCTGTATATTTGACAGAAGAGAAGCTAGATACACATTTGGAAGGATTTTGCAAGCGCGTGACGGCTAGCGCTATGGGACATGCGTGCTTTGAGCTTATGCGTGCGTATACCAACAAATCCAATATGAAAGCAGGGTTTTATCTCTTATGGCTCATTAAGCAGGGAGCTGGGGGTAATGTCTCTCTTCCACTCGTCGATGCCATTACTCCATCAACGGTACAAGAGGTCATGTCCAGTTTTATATCTGATGGGGCGGTACAATTTGCTACTGCATTTCTTGAAATCTTGCATTATAGCAGCTCAAGGCTCGATACAGCGTTATATCAACAGCTGTTAGATCGAAAATCCCTCGCTATATTTCTCAATTTTACTGTAGATCAACTTACAAGTATACCAATGAAGACGTGGCCGGCAAAGGAATATATTATTACCTCTCTGTTAGAAACGGTCTCACAAGAATGTAAAGAGATCATTGCGGAGACACTGGCCTCAAGTCAAGATTCTGTGACAGCCGCCATTGGCACGCAGCTGCTGCATGCTTTGCAAGCGCCTACTTTACGAGAGGCGGTGCCAGCCTACTACGCTCTGGTAAATTTGCTGCCGCATATCAATCGCACTCATATCGAAATTATTTTTGGAAGACCATTTGTAAAATTTCGAAGGGACACATCCATATGGAAGGAGGATCCAGACTTTACAAGACGACTGGAATTTAATGATTTTCGAAAGGTATTTACGCACGGTTCGCTCATGATCGGCGTGTATGATACACGCACATCATTCGGAGGTAAAGGCGTGCCTCCTCATCTTTTGGCGTATGACATAGGGAGCGAAAAGATGGTGTGGGGTGTTGCTTTGACACCAGACTTTGCCATTGCTCAAGCTATTAATACTGCGCAATCTCCTATGGTATATGGGCTGCCAAGCAGGGGTGCTGCTCGATATAGCTTAAATATGGTTGGAGCCATGATTACTCTGCAGTTTACAGGTGATTCCAACCTCTTCTTTCTCAATGCACAAACAGGCGATGTTCAGTCTACAGTAGCGTTGCCATATGCCAAAAATGATGAATACGATCGTCTGCATTTAACAACAGATAACTTTGGCTACCAAATGACTAGAGTTGGTCAAGCGCGTATAGTAGTGGGTGGAAAAATAGCTGGAGGGGATTGGGAGACCGCGTTTGAGAGTGTCACTCCGAGCGGTGTTTTTCTTCCTCTGTCGACGCATGTTGGTTTTTTTCAAAACTTTAAGAATATTCTTACGGTTTTTGATCATAATGGCAGACAGCTGACAATTGAAAATTGTAAGTCAGCCAAAGCGAATGGAAATACATTGTATGTGATAGAGCAAGATCTACAGAATAAAGAGAGATGCTATCTGACTCTTCGAACATTGACGAATGATGGGGGAATTGTCTCGCCGGTTCAAAAGAGGATTTCTCTCAATACGCCTGAAGCGTCTCTCCAATATCTTTGCGATAATGGTCAATGTGTGCTTTTTTCAGGAACAAGAGAAGGTCACGTTATTTTTGTAGACCCGCATAAATCTCAAGTTGTCAGTAGTACGCATACTCTTTGCTCTTATTCAGAGCATGTGGCAAATATGGCAACTGGAGATGTGTGGTGCTGGGATCAGGTGTCGCAGAAAGTGTATAAAATTTCTCTAGCAGAGACAATTTGTAAGGGTAGCTTGAACAGTGGACGTGGGACAACACTTCTTCACGTCGATCAGCAAGATATCCTCTATTTTGTAGATATCCCTTTTTAAGCCAGGCAATTAAGGATTGTTTTCAACGGCAGGATACCCATGCCAAGGCTGATTTATTCATCAGGCGATCCTGCCTATCCTGTTAAGTAAAATTAATCGGAGAACACGTTCTTAGAGACCCTCAGGGAAACAGATGCAGTAGGTGATGTTTTTGCTCCGATCGACCACCTCTATTGAAAAGCTCCTTTTCAATACTTCATACTGGCCATGAACTTCTATTTCCTCTACCTCATCTTTCGGCTCGTAGCTCTTTTCTATAGAAGCTCTGTCGCTAGAATTTACAAAAGAGTGTATTTCTCCATATCGCTCTACTAATTCATGAAACGCGGTTTCATGAAAATAGTGATGGTAAAGAGTGGGACCATCAAAACAATCTGCATAATACCCATTTATCCTCTGTCCATTGTAGATGATATACCCAGCGCTGGAGTAGAGCGTGGATGCCTTTTTGCTGCCTGTAGAGGTCCAGTTCTCTTTTTTTCCATGCTCGCGTAGCAGATGGGTGATGACAATAGGGTAGCAATGGCACATTCGCACCTTCTCCTGTTCATCATGGCAAAGATTTTGGTAGCGCTCCGACTGCAAAATTGCAGGCGTGCGTTTTAACCAATCCCTCACGCGAGGGGCTGTGGTAATTTTGGGGTATACGGAAGGCTGTTGCTTGATAATGGGGGAGGCTGTTGGCAAGGAAGTTTCAGACGATGGCTCTTCAGCTGCTGGTTCGGGGTGTGTTATTGCTCGTGCTTTCTGCTTCTTCTTTCTAGTTGGCCGCTCTGCAAGCGATAGTGACGCCATTGTCGAATCAATACTGAGAAAATCGTTATAGCGCGCTTGCAGCAATTTCACCTCATCAGGCTGTAAAAAATAGCCAAAGAATGTGCTGAAGCTGCCTTCTTGTTGTAGCAGGGCATCTAAAAAGGCCTCAGCATTCTTCTTTACAAGAGGTTCTAGCATTTCATACGAAAGATCGGGAATCTTGACGCTGTACAATTCTTCAGGAGCAGGTAGGCAGTAGCCTTTTGCTGTTTTTAGCCCTTTCTTACATGTATCTGCACCATCTTTTTGAAGAGATGTAAAGCAGTTTTTGTAAAAAATCGAGGCAAGCTCTTGTCGTTGCCGGACGTTGTTGATAGCTTTTGCAAGGATTTTCGACGTCTCAGGAGTTGCAGTCTCGCTATCGCTAGAAGCGCTTTTATTGAAGTCTACCATTTCTTTTGAAACCAGCGAGGGGACGATAGTGATCGGCATTTTGGTAGGAAAACTGAGTAAAAACTTGTACAGCTCATCCAAAAATCGTGATGCTAATTCATACTTGGCATGTTTGATGATCTTCAGCCCGCAATAGGTAGGTTCTCTTGTTAAAATCTGAACCACTTTCTGGCGAATTTGTTCGCTTGAGCAATGGATAATATCTTTTCTGATCGAAGACAAGATGGCGAATTCTTCTGCAGATTGGAGGTCTATTTCTGTCGGCTCGTAGATAAAAAACGCTTGCTTGTTTCGTAGCTGAATCTCTCTTGCTCCAAGCAGCTTTCTTTGTTCGGTGATATAACTGCTGAAGCTGTCCAGGACAAGAGAGCATGAATAGACAAAGGCATCTAATTGCTCCCGGGCAAAGATAGTAAGACAGAGAGTCGCTTGTGCGAGAGATTCCTTTGACAGAGGCTTCTTTTGTGTTCGCAGGCTGTATAAATATTCATAGAGAAATTTTACAGCACCGGACTCAGGTACTATACAGCGCAGGAGAATAGCCTCTATTTTTCCTAAAAAAGTATTCTTCTGATCGGAGCCGATCTCTTGAGATTTTTCAATATAGCATTTGATGTCTGAAGAGATCTTCGCTCTTTGCGGAAGATCAAGAGCGGAAGCTTTTGCGCGGAAAAGATCCAAAAATCTCACAACCACGTCCGAATCAGTGCTTCTTGTATCAGTATGCATGCCCGAAATTTTGAGTTCATACTGAGAGGAGAGATACCACCTGGAATCGGTAAGGCAGGTGGCAATATTGGCAGCAAATTTCGAAAAGTCGTTGTGTGCAAGCGATGTCATATTATCAAAGAATGTTACGGAGCTTTTCTCGTGATATTCAGGCAGACTTCTTCTGCTTGCATAGAGAGTTCTACCTGATCATGGCTCTGCATTTCACCCTTCAGAATGGCTGTTGACAAGATGTTGACTACCTTTTGTTGGATCAGCCGTTTCAGCGGACGTGCTCCAAAGAATGGATCATACCCTTCCTTGGCTAAAAAGAGCACCACATCATCTTGCCATGTAAGAGTAATATCTCGCTCATGTAGTCGTTTGACAAGCCTATTCAGCTGGATCAGCACGATTTTGACCATGTCGGATTCTTTGAGAGGTAAAAATGGCAAGATATCGTCGAGGCGATTGATAAATTCCGGTCTGAAGTGCGCCTTGATGACAGGGTCGACAAGCGTCATGATTTCATCTTTGCTGAGAGTATGCTTTGTGGACTGCTGCTTTTGCAGCAAGAGATCAGAGCCTAAGTTAGAGGTCTGAATAAAGAGGGCGTGTTTGCAGTTGACCACCCTTCCTTTGCTGTCAGTCAGTCTTCCTTCGTCAAAAATCTGGAGCAAAATATTAAACACATCGGGATGTGCTTTTTCAATTTCATCAAACAAGACAATGGCATACGGTCTTCTGCGAAGAGCTTCTGTCAGCTGGCCGCCTTCCTCATAGCCTACATAGCCTGGAGGCGAGCCTATTAGCTTTGCTACAGAATGTTTTTCCATATATTCGGACATGTCGATGCGAATAATGGCATCTTCTTGATTGAAGAGCTGTTCGGCAAGAGCTTTGGCAAGTTCTGTCTTTCCCACGCCTGTAGGGCCAATAAACAGAAAGACTCCCATTGGCCGCCCCGGATCACTCAATCCTGAACGAGAGCGTCTGATGGCCTCTGCGACTGCTGTTATGGCAATTTCCTGTCCAACGACTCTTGCTGACAACACCTCTTCGAGTTTGATGAGCCTCTCAGCTTCTCCCTCAAGCATTTTGGTGACAGGAATTCCTGTCCATTTCGATACGACAAGAGCGATGAGCGGCTCGTCTACTTCTTCTTGGAGCAGTCGACTGGACTTTTGCTTGAGCTCTGATTCAGCGACTTCAATTTCTTTCTGCAGTTTAGGCAGCTGGTTATAGCGCAGTTCTGCTACTTTTTGATAGTCAGCTCGTCGTTCTGCTTCTTCTTCCTGAAAACGTATGGATTCAAGGCTGTTTTTTTTGTCTTTCAGAGAGTTGATGAGCTTCTTCTCCTCATCCCACTGCTGTCTGAGTACCGCGAGTTCTTCTTTGAGATTGGCAACTCGTCCTTCGAGTTTTTTTAGCTCTTGGCGAGAGCTGGGACTATCTTCACGTTTGAGCGCTTCCATTTCAACAATGAGAGAAGAAAGCTCGCGCTCTTTCGTGTCAATTGGCAGCGGACGGCTGCCTAGCTGCATGCGAATTAAGCTGGCGGCTTCATCGATCAGATCGATGGCTTTGTCAGGCAGCTGCCGATCGCTGATATAGCGCGATGACAAAATCACAGCTGCATGGAGGGCAGATTCTGTAATGCGAACTCCATGGAAAATTTCGTAGCGCTCTCTGAGGCCTCGCAGGATGGCGATGGTGTCTTCGACGCTTGGCTCTTTAATCAAAATTGGTTGAAAGCGACGCTCAAGAGCGGCGTCTTTTTCAATATGCTTTTGATATTCATTGAGGGTGGTGGCTCCGACACAATGGAGTGTGCCTCTGGCAAGAGCTGGTTTTAACAAGTTTGCTGCATCCATGGCACCTTCCGCAGCGCCCGCACCCACAAGAGTATGCACTTCGTCAATAAAGAGGATGATGCTGCCTTCATTTTGCTCGACATCCTTGAGAATGCCTTTGAGGCGCTCTTCAAATTCACCGCGAAATTTTGTGCCCGCCAGCAAGCTTCCCATATCGAGAGCCATGAGCTGCTTATTCTTCAAGCTTTCGGGAACATCTCCCTGTACGATACGCTGTGCAAGCCCCTCTGCTATAGCTGTCTTTCCAACACCCGGATCGCCAATTAGCATTGGGTTATTCTTCGTTCTTCGGCTGAGCACTTGGATCGTGCGTCTGATTTCTTCATCACGCCCAATGACAGGATCGAGCTTTCCCGCACTCGCAAGGGCTGTTAGATTCCGACAATATTTTTCTAGCGCTTGCAATCCTGATTCTGCACTTGGTGAGTCCATATGTCGATCTCCTCGAATTTTCTGTATCTCTTCGTCAATCTGCTGGGGGGCAATTGCATACTGCTTTTTCCAGCGTGCCAGTGGGTCTCCGCCATTTTTCCAAAAAACAGAGAAGAAGTGATCGGATCCAATATACTGATCATTCCATGATTTTGCAAGAGCGGCTGCTTCCTGAATGCGGTTTTGCAAGGACCTGGAGGCTACTGGCTGTCCGGGAGGTTGACCTGATCCTCCGCTAAAAGTGGGCACGCTGTCGTAAAATCTGTGGATCTCTTGCAATAGAGACTTTGGAGACATCTTGAAGGCTTTGAAGAGGCGCTCAAA
>CAYOTQ010000063.1:0-7052 GCA_964406915.1 uncultured bacterium | reverse complement strand
ACAGGCTATCTTCTCTTCAGCAAGCGTTTGCATATAAAGGTTCCTGCCGATAAAAGGAATCGCGAGTGCTACTAGCAATCTTTCACAGGCATTCTTATCTTCCGGATCCTGTAGATATGAGGCCAGCTTACGAGAAAGGTCCAGCACCATGCCCTTTTCTCTTAAAATATCATGAAGAGTACTAAAACCACTGATCCCTGCGGCCTGGCACTCTGATAGCACCTGATTGAATTCAGGCCGCAAGGCTACAATCTGCTGCCTAAGCTCACCACCTGGGTTAATACTTGCCCCATAACATTTGATCCACATGCCAATATACGCAAATGGAAGCACAACAAATTGCGCTACTTTCACTCCAATCAAGAGACAAATGTTTTCCTCTTGATCTTCATACTCAAGCAAAGTCTTCAATGGAGCCATCAGACGATTGCCCCATATTTCGTAGGAGTTATTCTGATATGCGGGTTGAAGAAAGTGGACGCACAGATCGTCCTCTTGTCTGACATACTGAAAAAAAGAAAGCCCAGCGCTGCTCATATATCCCTCTTCTCACTCCACTGTTACAGACTTGGCAAGATTACGCGGCTTGTCAATTTCAGCACCGCGCTCCTTTGCCATATAGTAGGCAAAAAGCTGCGCTGCCACTGTCGACAAAATTGGAGCAAACTCATCATAAGTATCCGGAAGGAGAATGCAGTCATCGCATACCTCCTGAATTCCTTTGGCCCCCTGATTGACAATAGCGATCACTTTTCCATGCCGCGCTCGGACCTCCATAAGGTTGCTCACAAGCTTATCATACGTCACTTTGTCAGCACACAACGCCACGGTAGGGCAATTTTCGCTAATTAAGGCAATAGGACCATGCTTCATTTCTCCTGCGGCATAGCCGTTGGCATTGACATAGGCAATTTCCTTAAGCTTGAGCGCAGCTTCCAATGTCGTTGGAAACATATATCTGCGACCTAAAAAGAAAAAGTCGTCATACTTTTTATATTTTTTTGCAATCGCTTCAATCGTCGGAGCTAAATCTAACACTTCTTGCACTTGGTCAGGAAGCTTCTGCAGCCCCTGGAGAAAGTGCTGGCCTTCCAGCTTACTCATGTGACGCATGCGCGCCATGAGCAACGTGAAGAGTGATAAGACTACCAACTGGCTAGTAAAGGCTTTGGTAGAACAGACCCCAATTTCCGGTCCTGCACGTAAAAACAGACAGCTGTCGGCCTCTCTTGACAATGTAGATCCTTGTACATTGCATATACCAAGAACCTTAGCGCCCTTTGCTTTAATTTCTCGCACAGCCGCAATGGTGTCAGCTGTCTCGCCGGACTGGCTGATGGCAATAACAAAGGTCCCTTCCGGCACAATTGGATTTTTATAGCGAAATTCTGACGAGATTTCTACTTGTGTTGGAATGCGGGCGCGGTCCTCAAGCATGTACGCAGCTACTAATCCTGCATGATACGAGGTCCCGCAAGCCACAATTAGGACTCTCTGCATCGACAGCAGCTCGTTGGCGCTGATGGTCACCTCGTCGAGTGCAACGGTGCCATATTCTTCAAAAAAACGAGCCAGCATGGCGTTACGAATTGTCTGAGGCTGTTCGAAGATTTCTTTGAGCGTAAAATGTTCAAAACTCCCCTTGGAAGCCTCCTCAACACTGTGAAGCAGCTGCTCTGTCTTTTTAGAAATTTGTGCCATGAAAGCATCGAAAATCTCTACGGAATCGTTTGTGATCTTCGCAATCTCACCATCAGAGAGAAAAATCACCTCTCTTGTGTGATGAATCAAGGCATTTGGATCTGAGGCAACAAAAGTCTCATTCATCCCAACACCTATCACGAGCGGACAGCCATTTGCAGCCACAATCATCTCATGCGGATGGTCTTTATGAATGATGGCACATGCATACGAACCATGCAAAAGCAAAAGCGCCTGCTGCACTGCCTTGAGAAGATCTCCTTCGTACATACGAGCGATGAGCTGTGGAAGAACTTCTGTATCGGTCTCTGAGCGAAAACGAGCCCCTTCCTGAACCAATTTCTCTTTAAGCGCCTGATAGTTTTCGATAATGCCGTTCAACTCGACAGCCACCGTATCATTTTGATCAAGGTGAGGATGTGCATTCTCCCGACTTACCTTTCCATGTGTCGCCCACCTGGTATGAGCAATGACTGTGGGCGAAGTAAGCTCTCCAACAACCTCTTCAAGATGCGAGATTTTGCCAACTTCTTTAAAATAGGAAATTTTGCCCTCATTTACAGCTGCAATTCCTGCGGAGTCATACCCACGATACTCAATGCGTCTCAGACCATCCAGTGCAATCTTCACACCATTTCGGTGTCCCAAATACCCATATATTCCACACATTACTTCTACCTATACAATTCCTATCTGTTTCTTGACTGTCTGCGCAATTGAATTTGCAAATTGCTGTACCACGTTTCTCTTTGGGCCTTCTACCATTACTCGGCAGATATTTTCAGTTCCAGAATAGCGCACTAGCACTCTTCCACTGTTGCCGAGAGCTGTTTCTACCTCTTCTACTATAGACTTGAGGCCTTCTATTTTTTCAAAAGGAGGCTTCGAGCCTATTCGAACATTAATGCACACTTGAGGATATCTCTTAAAGCATGACGCCAACTCTGAAAGCTTGCTTCCTGTCTCCATCATAATTCCAAGCACCTGAAGCGCGCTCACAAGGCCGTCTCCTGTGGTATTCTGGTCCAGGAAGATAATATGGCCGCTAGGCTCTCCCCCAAGCATTGCATCGCATTTGAGCATCTCCTGGATGACATACCGATCGCCTACTTGCGATTTGATCACCTCAATGCCCATTCCCTGCAAAGCATCAACAAAGCCTAAATTGCTCATCACTGTAGAAACAATGCGGCTGTTGCGCAACATGCCTTTTTGCTGCAAATCTTTGGCACAAATTGCCAAAATAGCGTCCCCATCTACAATCTGAGCATTCTCGTCTACCATAATCACTCGATCAGCATCCCCGTCAAGAGCAATTCCCACATCTGCCCTGTGGTCAATCACAGCCTTCTGAACAAGCTCTGGATGGAGCGCTCCACATCCTTCGTTGATATTCAAGCCATTTGGGCTGTTTCCATAGACAAAGACCTCAGCATCAAGTTCACGAAATACTAATGGTGCTACCTTATATCCTGCACCATGAGCACAATCTAGGGCAATCTTGAGATTCTTAAGAGAAAGCTTTCGTGGAAATGTTGCCTTGACAAACTCTATATATCTGCCGTCAGCATCATTGATGCGTGCGTTTTTCCCAATTTCTTGATCCTTTGGAAGGTCCTTCTCAAAGGCTGCTGGCCCCATCGCTACAAGCTCTTCCATCTGCCTCTCCCATGAGTCTGGGAGCTTAAACCCTTCTGCTGAAAAAAACTTAATCCCATTGTCAAAAAATGGGTTGTGGGAAGCTGAAATGACCACACCGGCATCTGCACGATAGGCACGCGTAATAAAAGCTACCGCAGGAGTTGGCAAAGGCCCCAACATTAGCGTGTCAACGCCCATGGAGCAAAGTCCCGCAATCAAGGCATTTTCATACATGTAACAAGAAAGGCGCGTATCTTTGCCAATGACCACTCGATGTTTACCAGGATGCGTGCGAAAAATCTTGCCTACAGCACGGCCTAAAGCAAGCGCTAACTCCACTGTCATCGGAAATGCATTTGCCTTTCCACGAATTCCATCGGTTCCAAATAATTTTGGCACAAGGTGATCGCTCGCTGCCCGTTCTATCGATTCCCGTTTCTTGCCTTCCATTGCCATCCTTCCCTCACATTCAAATGATAAAAAATATACCATATTACACATATCCTTGGCCATAATTCGAAAAAATACTAGAATATATAGCTGTGGGACCAAGAATTTACACTGAAGAAGAACATCGAATCAATCAAGAACATATCGATCGCGAGGCGTTAGAGATACTCTTTCGACTTAAGCAGGCGGGACATACTGCCTACCTCGTTGGCGGTGGTGTGCGAGATTTGTTGCTGCAAAAAACTCCCAAAGATTTTGACATCTCTACTTCGGCAAAACCGGAAGAAATCAAGCAGCTGTTTGGCAAGCGCTGTCTTCTGATCGGTAAACGTTTCCGTCTCGCCCACATTCGCTTTGGTCACTCTGTATTTGAAGTGTCAACATTTCGCGCGGGAGATCCTGAAGCCTCCTCTTTGATTGTCCGCGACAACTGCTGGGGAAGTGCGGAAGAAGATGTCTTGCGCCGAGACTTTACCATGAATGCACTCTTCTATGATCCTACCACTCATGTAGTTCTCGACTATGTGGGCGGCTATCATGACATTCAAAGTAAGACACTGCGCAGCATTGGAGATCCACACCTTCGTTTCCGACAAGATCCTGTGCGAATGATCCGACTGCTCAAATTTCGTGCACGTTTTGACTTTGCAGTCGATCATCGCAGTGAAAAAGCATTAGTGTCTTGCAAAGAAGAAATCTTGAAGAGCGCTCCAGCACGAATTTTAGAAGAAATTCTCAAGATGCTAGAATCTGGTTCTTCAGCAAAGTTTTTCACCCTCATGCATCAGTTTGAGTTTCTCGAGCTGATGTTTCCTTGCTTTCATCATTTCTTTTCAGGAGTGTTCTCATCACAAGGCCTTGCCTATCTTGAAGCTCTAGATGCATGGCATGCAAATCGACAACAGCCGCCTGTGGATCGCGCCCTTTTGCTTACGGCGCTCGTCTTTCCCATACTTGAACAAGAATTGATTACTCTCTCACAGGATCGGCAAATGGCCCTGAATTTTGGAGAAATCGTCAATTTATCCCAATCTTTGTTCCAAGGGATTAGCACCTCTTCTTTTGCCCATTTTCCTAAAAAAATGTTATCGACTGCGCATTTTATTTCTATTTTGCAATATCGACTGACCCCACCGCAGGGACGTCCCAGATTTAATACACGGTTTCCTTCTCATTCTGATTTCTTACTTGCAATGCAATTTTTAAAGCTTCGAAGTATGATTTATCCTGAGCTTAAAGAGTTTTATTTAGATTGGAAAAAAGCCAAAGAATGATTATACTAACTTTTTCTTTAAGGATGTAATGATAATGACAAACAATGCTTTTCAATCAATTGTCTCTTTGCAGCCTCACTGTTCTGAACTACTCTATTCTGTTGTCATTCCTATATATAATGAAGCTGACAATATTGTGCCATTAGTTGAAGAATTGGAATGGGTCATGCATATTTACAACACCCAATGGGAAGCAATTTTTGTCGACGATGGTTCCAATGATGCTACCCAGCAGATTCTTTCTGATCTTGTCGCATCCAAGCCACATATTCGCTACTTACGTCTGAAAAAAAATTATGGACAGACCAGTGCGTTTGCAGCCGGGGTGAGAGCTGCAAGAGGCTCATGGATCATCTCTTTAGATGGTGATGGACAAAATGACCCTCGTGATATCCCTCTTCTCATCGATACCTGCCATCAACTGCCGATGGGGTATGATCTTGTGTGCGGCAAACGTCGACTCCGTCAAGATCCCTGGTATAAAAAGATCATCTCAAAAGTGGCCAACGGAGTGCGTAAAAAAGTGCTGGCCGATCAAATTCAAGATACTGGCTGCTCATTAAAACTCTACCGCCGTAGCTGCCTGCAGCAAATTCCTCTGTTTCATGGCATGCATCGCTTTTTACCCGCCCTGTTTCAAATTGACGGCTTTTGCACGAAAGAGGTGGCTGTTCATCATCGCGAACGCCGGCGTGGAAAAAGCAAATACCATCTCTTTAATCGAGGAATTTCTCTCTTTTTTGATATGCTGGCAGTAGCCTGGATGCGTAAGCGCCGCCTTCGCTACGAAATAGAAAAAGAGCTGCCTTGATGCTTGCTTGGATGGATGGCTTTGATGGATAACTTTTGGAGAAGCTGGCTCTATCCTCTCGGATTTCTCGCAACAGCTGCTTTTGGCCTTCGTTTTTTTGTTCAATGGCTAGAAAGTGAACGTGCAAAAAAATCGGTCATCCCCCCTATTTTTTGGAAACTATCGCTCTTTGGTAACAGCCTCCTTTTCATGCACAGTGTGGTCCAGTCACACTTCCCGATGAGCGTAATACTTGCTTTTAATATGGTGCTATTTTGGAGAAACCTCAATCTCCTCAAGCCAGCAGAGGCTCATGCGTCGTTTACCAAAGTCTTGTGGCTTCTTTTCACCGCCGTGGCAAGCACAGTGGCTATCTTTGCTCTACAAGACTGGTATTTTCATACCTCTTGGATATCGGCTCCTTGGGCACTAGGATTAGAGCAACCCCGAGAGGTGCCTGCTTGGATGCATCTGATTGGCTTGATAGGGATTTTCTGCTCTGGCATCAGATTTTGGATTCAGTGGTGGTATGCAGAAACTCGCTCTACGCGCACTTTTCCTCATATGTTTTGGTATTTCAGCCTTGCTGGCGCTAGCTTGAGCACAGTCTACTTTGCCTCTCTTTTTGATTGGGTAAACCTTATTGGCAGCCTTGCCAGCTTTATTCCTTATGGCCGTAACCTCTGGCTTCTCCTGCGAGAAAAAGACTCTCGTCAGACCGCTCCCCCTTCTTCTATATTTATTTTTGCTGGCGAAGTCAGCGGCGATCTGTACGGAAAAGAGCTTCTTGTCCATATGAAGCAGCACTTTCCAAATACCCACTTTTGGGGTGTTGGTGGACCAGAGATGCAGAGCGAAGGCTTCACCTCCATCTTGCCGATGAGCGCCTTTCGTATCATGGGCTTTCAAGATGTTTTACGCTCTTTGCCAAGACTGATGTCTCATTTTTTCACCCTCAAACGCCACATTCTTAAAAAGCGTCCCCATTTGGTTCTTTGCATCGATCAACCAAGCTTTGCTATGCGTCTTGCACGCACACTCAGAAAATCTGGGTATAAAGGAAAAATTGTGCAATTTGTCGCCCCAACAGTATGGGCATGGAAAAAGAAGCGCTCAGAGACAATCGCGCGTGATTTTGACCTACTTCTGACACTCTTTGATTTTGAGCCCCAACATTTTCCGGGACTTACCACCAG